>CABXKH010000001.1 GCA_902512685.1 Paracoccaceae bacterium
GGCGTATTTTGCAGCAAAATGAAGGAAAAATCCGACACGGGGATGTGTTCATGATGAACAATCCGTTCAATGGCGGCACCCATTTGCCGGATGTCACAGTCATCACCCCGGTTTTTGATGACAGCGAAACGGATATTATTTTTCTGGTCGCCTCGCGCGGGCATCATGCGGATATCGGCGGCAAAACCCCCGGTTCAGCCCCGCCCGACAGCCGGCATATTGAAGAAGAAGGCGTGGTGATTGATAACTTTTTAATGGTCAGTCGAGGCGTATTTCAAGAAATGGAAACCCGTGCTCTGCTGGGGTCAGGGCGGTATCCTTGCCGCAATATAGACCAAAATATGGCCGATCTGGGCGCGCAAATCGCCGCCAATGCCACCGGCGCAGAGGCGCTGCGCAAAACCGTGGGTCATTTTGGGCTGGATGTGGTGCATGCCTATATGGGCCATGTACAGGACAATGCCGAAGAAAGCGTGCGCCGGGTGCTTGATGTACTTAAAGATTGCTCATTTCGCTATCCTTTGGACAGCGGCGCCGAGATTGCCGTTAAAATCGAAGTGAATAAATCTGCGCGCAAAGCCGTGATTGATTTCACCGGCACATCGCCGCAAGACCGGCAGAATTACAATGCGCCACGCTCGATTTGCCGCGCCGTGGTTTTATATGTCTTTCGCACCCTTGTTGGCGCCGATATACCGATGAACGAAGGCTGCCTGAAGCCGCTTGATATTCGCATCCCAGACGGCTCAATGATCAACCCCCGCCATCCCGCAGCGGTTATATCCGGCAACACTGAAGTGAGCCAGGCCATCGCGGATACGCTTTACGGCGCATTAGGTGTCATTGCCGGATCACAGGGCACAATGAATAACTTTGTCTATGGCAATGCGCACTATCAAAACTATGAAACCATTGGCGGCGGCACCGGCGCCGGACCGAATTTTTGCGGCGCCAGCGCGGTGCACAGCCATATGACAAACACCCGAATGACAGATCCCGAGGTTCTGGAAAGCCGCTTTCCGGTGCGGGTTAATGAATTTTGCATCCGCCGCGGATCGGGCGGCCAAGGGGCATATAAGGGCGGTGATGGCATCACCCGCAAGCTTGCCTTCTTAGAGCCGATGACGGTGACTGTTTTATCGTCGCACCGAATAACCGAGCCCGCCGGATCCATGGGCGGCGGGGCTGGAAAACGCGGTGAAAATATGATCGCGCGGCAAGATGGATCGAAAGAAGAGCTGAAAGGAAATGATGCGGCACAGATGCGCAAGGGTGATGTGTTTATCATGCACACGCCGGGCGGTGGTGGATATTTCAAAATACCATAATGCGTCCTGCAGCGTTGACATTTCTTTGAGTATTTTTAGCAAAAGAAAAGCCTGAGCCTAGATTAAATGTAAACCAAGCCGAATTTACGCCATGGCCGGCGCCAAAATGCCGGCTTTGAGGGGATTTGGCGTTCAGCCAGCGCCCCAAATGATCTTTTCCGACAAGCGATGTCGGTCTGCGGCTTGCGATGAGCGCACGCCTCACGGAAATTGGGGATCAAAAAAGGAGAGGCTGTGATGAAAACCACCACCCAAGTTGCGGTTATTGGCGGCGGCGTTGTCGGCTGCAGTGTTCTGTATCATCTGACCAAACTGGGATGGTCCGATGTGATGCTGATCGAGCGTTCGGATTTAACCTCGGGGTCAACATGGCATGCGGCGGGCGGGTTTCATACGCTAAACGGCGATACCAATATGGCCGCTCTTCAGGGCTATACCATCAAGCTTTACAAAGAACTGGAAGCCATCACCGGCATGTCCTGCGGGTTGCACCATGTGGGCGGCATTACACTTGCTGACAACCAAGACCGGTTCGATATGCTTTTGGCCGAGCGGGCCAAACATCGCTATATGGGGTTGGAGACCGAAATTGTTGGGCCCGAGCAAATTCGCGACATTGCCCCCATCACCAATACCGACGGCATTATAGGGGCCCTTTATGATCCGCTTGACGGCCATCTTGACCCGTCGGGAACCACCCATGCCTATGCCAAAGCGGCCCGTATGGGCGGCGCAGATATCATCACCCACACCAAAGTGACAGCCACGACGCAGCGCCCGGACGGCAGTTGGGATATCATCACCGATAAGGGTAGCATTCATGCAGAGCATGTGGTCAATGCGGCCGGGCTTTGGGCGCGCGAAGTGGGCGCTATGGCCGGATTATATTTTCCGCTGCACCCGATGGAACATCAGTATATTGTCACTGATGATTTGCCGCAGATTTATGAGCGCGATCAAGAACACCCGCATGTCATGGACCCTTCGGGCGAAAGCTATTTGCGCCAGGAAGGGCGTGGTTTGTGCATCGGGTTTTATGAGCAAGCCTGCAAACCCTGGGCGGTTGAGGGAACGCCTTGGAATTTTGGCCATGAGCTTTTACCGGATGATTTTGATAAAATTAATGACAGTATCGAATTTGCCTATCGCCGCTTTCCTGTCTTGCAAAATGCAGGGGTAAAATCGGTCATTCATGGACCCTTTACCTTTGCGCCAGATGGCAACCCCCTGGTTGGGCCGGTGCCCGGGGTGCGCAATTACTGGGCGGCCTGCGGAGTGATGGCGGGCTTTAGTCAGGGCGGCGGCGTAGGGCTAATGTTGGCCCAATGGATGATCGAAGGAGAGCCTGAACGCAATACTATGGCCATGGATGTGGCCCGTTATGGCGATTGGATCAGCCCCGGCTATACGCTTCCTAAAGTCGTTGAAAATTACCAAAAACGGTTTTCTGTGAGCTATCCCAACGAAGAACTGCCTGCAGCGCGGCCGCTGCGCACCACTTCAATGTATGATATTTTTGATGGTATGGGCGCTGTATGGGGCGCGCAATACGGGCTTGAGGTTGTAAATTATTTCGCTAAAGAGGATGAGCCGCGCTTTGAAACACCTTCTTTTCGCCGATCGAACGCCTTTGAAGCCACCCGGCGCGAAGTTCGGGCCGTGCGTTATAATGTCGGTATTAATGAAACCCATAATTTCGGCAAATATAGTGTCACCGGAGACGGGGCGCGATGCTGGCTTGATCGTATTATGGCCGGCCGAATTCCTAAACCGGGAAGAATGAGCCTAACCCCGATGCTATCACACAAGGGGCGGCTAATTGGTGACTTTACTGTATCCTGCCTGTCGGAGACCGAATTTCAATTGACTGCAAGTTATGGCAGTCAAAACTATCATATGCGTTGGTTTATCAATAATTTACATGGAGATGTTGAGGTTAAAAATATCTCGGACGAACGTACGGGATTTCAAATAGCAGGCCCTAAAGCGCAGGCGTTGTTGCAGGCGGCGGCGCGCTCGGGTGTATTAGATATCGGGTTTATGGATGTTCGTGAAATTGTTATTGGGATGATCCCTTGCTTGGTGCAACGCGTCAGTTACACCGGTGATCTTGGATATGAAATTTACTGTCAGGCCTGTGAACAGCGGCAGCTTTGGCATAGCCTGTGGACCAAGGGGCAGGTCTTTGGGCTTAAACCCTTTGGCATGCGGGCCATGATGAGCCTTAGGCTGGATCGGTTCTTTGGGTCGTGGTTATCTGAATATTCCCCAGACTACAGCGCAGCGGAAACCGGCCTTGATCGCTTTATATCATGGTCCAAGCCCGTTGATTTCATAGGAAAAGAGGCCGCACTTGCCGAGAAGGAAAAAGGCGCCTCACGAAAACTTGTAGCCTTTGAGGTGATGGCCAATGACGCAGATGTTGTAGCCTATGAGCCGGTTTGGATGGATGGGTCTGTGGTTGGGTTTTGCACATCGGGCGGCTATTCGCATTATGCGGAAAAATCAATTGCGCTGGCGCTTATTCCGGCAGATAGGGTTAAACTCGGACTGACCGCCGAGATTGAAATTTTAGGCCAGATGTGTACCGCGCGAATGCTGGATAGACCTTTGTTGACGGCATGAGGTGACTAAATATGGCCTATTGTCAGGACTTGCGGTGTCATCAGTTCAGGTTTTAAAGAAAATGTTTGGCCAAATAGGGCGATGGCTGTATCTTGGGCTATGGTTGAAATTGGCATCTTGATTTTGGCGGCGGGAAAATCATCCCGGATGCGCGGCGAAGACAAGCTCACTCAAAAAATTGATGGGGTAGAACAAATCAAGCGCATTGCATCTTCAGCATGTGCGAGCTGCTCTTCTGTCGTGGTTACATTGCCGGATGCAGCCCATCCACGGGCAAGTTATCTGCTGGATCTTGATCTCACGATTGTATCGGTTCCCGAGGCGCATTTGGGTATGGGAAGATCAATTGCAGCAGGGATATCGATGCTTGCATCAAAAAATCTGGATGGCGCGATGATTGTGCCCGCGGATATGCCTGAGATAACACAAAATGATCTGGACGCTGTGACAAATGCCTTTTTCGCATCATCGCACTCCATTGTTCAGGCCTGCACGGCACAGGGGCAAGCCGGGCATCCGGTTATATTTCCCAAATCCGTTTTTCATGATCTTGAAACCCTGTCAGGCGATCGCGGGGCGCAAGCGGTCATTCTGGCTCACAGCCATTTGCACCGACTTGTCGAGTTGCCACATCTGAATGCATCCACAGATCTGGACACGCCGGAAGACTGGCAAGAATGGCGGTCAAAACTCAAGTGAGGTTTTGGGGCTGATAAGCATATACCACCATTTTTGAATTTCTAAATAAGGACCGCGCCTGTTTTATCTGCGCAGCACTTAATTTGACCCATAAATTCCCAGTGCGCGGTTGGCACGAGAAAATCTATGCTTTGCGCGGGTGCCGGTCATAACCGGGCGACTTATGACGACCGGCTTAGGTTCATTTATCGCCAACAGCGCTTTTTGCGCAGTCGTTAAAATAGTAGTATAGGCATCAGGGGGCCTAAAACTTGATGATGTCCAAATACCATTTGCTTGAATAATTTCATGCTCTTCGAACAGAACCGCAAATATCGAGCCTTGGCTCGTATGATAGCGCATGCCAGCCTGGTCTTGAATGAGATCTTCGGCGCGAACCAGATATTCGCGAAAAGAGGTTATGGCGGGCTTATCCAGCACCAGCAAAAGTTGCTCGGCGGGCATATATATATCCTCTGTCGGAAGGTCGCAGCCCAAAGCACCTTTCCGAATTAGCACCGTTTTAAAACCTGTGTTCGCTGGACGATCAGGGCATCGCAGCAAACCCGCCAAAGGTTGATATCCGTGGTCGCGGGTCAAAATGGGGTTTTCGACAGACAATTCAGAAACTGGAACCAACCCGTGTTTTGTAGCGATCATGCTCTCGCCAGAGAACCCGCAGTGATACGCTTGCGAAAGCAAGCCCTCTTCTGCAGAAAACTGCGTGTTTGAATTTAAACCAACGGGAACGGCCGTCGAACTGACCCGGTCCCATGATGTATTTCGTTCAAAATGTTGTTCCGACATAAAATTTAGTCCCGTCCAAATCCACAAATCACGCATTGGTACTTTTTAAAACAAACCAATTACAAATCACGCAACGTCCAACCTTATCCAAAATTATTTGGTTGGAATTCAACTAAAGCTCGTAACAAAAGTGCCCACCCCCATGAACACGCCGTCAATTTAATCCTTATGTATATAGTTTAGGAATTATTTGTCAAAAGTTGGGCAACAAAAAGACCAAACAATATTTCACAGTCATATTTTTTTTATTTATTTACAGCGCTTTAAGAGGTATTTACCCCTAAACCCCTTAAAGTTGAAAAATATATTTTCATCAAAAAGTGAATTACACCTGCTCATAAAGCAAATCCAAAAAGCTCACCAGAACATCATTGTCTCTAAGGTGGCAACAGAGCGCCCTTACCGCTGCCGCATATCCGAATCACCTACACCTTTTGTAGCGCCTAAAGCTGATGCCATCGTACAACCTTTATTCAATAAGGCAGGGATACAAGCAGTTGTGGCGCTTAACATTTTGTAAATAGCGAAATAGACCGTCAAATCAGGTCATGACCAACCACCTCTTACAGGTTTTAAGTGTCCAAGGCTTGCTTTATTGAAAATCTGCTGAAAGCACGATAGGAACAGGCCAAAGCGACCCTGATGCAGGCATAACAAGTTCATGCGTACAAAAATGTTCACGCCCAAAGACATTGCCAATATGCGCTGGTTCTGGAGCGATTATCTAAAGCAGAAAACCGGCTGGCTGTTTTTGATCTTTTTGATGATTGTTCTGCAAGGGTTCGTTCTTCAACAATTTCTGGCCATTACAGAAACTGGCCTAAGGGTAATCTTTACCCAAGGAGACCTGCGCGATCTGCTTGAGGTTTGCGCATTAATCTTTGGTATCTTTGCTGTGCGGGCTGCGACATCCTATTTCATACCCAGCCTATCAGCCCGGCTTGCAGGCGAAGCCATTTTTCGAATGCGATCAGATTTAATTACCCGTGTGCTTTATTTCGACCAGAAGTTTTTTGACGGCACACATTCCACAGATCTTATTCTGCGCTTGGTCAATCAGGTTCAGGATCTTGGGCTTTTTGTGGGACAGGCCACGGTGAATGCCCTGCGCGATTTTGTGATTATTGTGATTGTATCGGGCTATTTGATTTACAAATCGCCCCTGCTTTTCTGCTCGGCCTTGGTGGCATTGCCGGTTATTTTCTTGATGATGCATTTCGTTTCTGCGCGCATCAAGGTTATCCGCCGTAATTTCGAATCTGTGCTTGGCCGCTATATGAGCAATATCGATGAAATGGCTGGCGGCATGCGGACCATTAAAATGGCGCGTCAGGAAAAGCCAGAGATTAACCGTATGGTGGACGCCTCATCGGGGATAAAATCTCTGTTTGTTAAATTGCAGCAAAGCGAAGCTCTGATGCTGCCATCCATCGATCTGTCTTCGGCGGTTGTTTATATGCTTGTGGTGGGCGGCGGCGGGTATATGGCGCTATCGGACCAGTTTGACATCGATGGGGCATCGATTATTTCCTTTCTCTTGGGGCTGGTTATAATTTTTGATCCGGCGCGGCTATTGGCACAATTTTTTGCCAAACTGCAAGCCAGCCTGATCCTGCTTGACAGTATACGCAGCTTAATGCTGACCGAACGCGAAGTCAGTGACCGCGACGATGCCAAAGTCTTTGACGCCAAAGATATCGAGATTGAAATCGCCGGCGGGCACTTTGGCTATACCGCTACTGACGCGCTCTTCAATGATTTAAATCTAACCTTCAAAGCGGGGCAAAAAACCGCCATTGTTGGCGCCACAGGATCAGGTAAAACAACGGTTCTAAGCCTTGTCACACGGCTTTATGAACTTTCGTCCGGCAAAGTCCTGTTCAATGGTGACGACATCAAAGACTTCACTCTTCGCTCTGTTCGCGACAAGTTTTCCGTCGTTGCACAGGATGTGGTTATTTTTGACAAAAGCATCAAAGATAACATTCGCTATGCCGATCCTGACGCCAGCGATGAGGCGGTTCTAAAAGCCGCGCAACTAGCGCGCATTGATGATTTGATGCTATCGCGCGGGGATGCTTCTGTGGGGCCAAAGGGCAATTTGCTGTCTGGCGGTCAAAAACAACGCATTGCCATCGCCAGAGCGTTTCTAAAACCAGCCCCCGTTTTATTGCTGGATGAGGCCACCTCGGCGCTGGATGCCATCACCGAAGAAAGCGTTAATTTGGCGTTTCAAGAATTACAGCACGGTAAAACCACAATTGTGGTGGCTCATAAACTGTCCGGCATTCAAGACGCGGATCATATTTATGTGCTCGACAGCGGACGGGTTATCGAAGCGGGAACGCATGCGCATTTGATTTCCGAAAATGGGCTTTACGCCAGCATGTGCATGGCCCAGAGCAAACCCAAAGAAAGCCCGCAGTCCAGTTGATTTTTGTGCGGACCTGCTAACCGTTAAATTTGCGCAGCGCCAAAACCGCATTGAGCCCACCGAAGGCAAAAGCATTGCTTAGGGTCGCCTTGACCTTCATTTCGCGGGCTTGATTGGGCACCACATCCAGCGCACATTCCGGATCAGGTTCTTCATAGCCAATGGTGGGGGCTATCACCCCATCCCGCACCGCCATAATGCAGGCCAGCAATTCAACCGCGCCCGTGCCGCCAATAAGATGGCCATGCATGGATTTGGTCGAACTGATCATCAACTGGTCAGCATGGCGCCCGAACACACCTGCAACAGCAGCGCATTCAGTTTTATCATTTGCGGCTGTGCCGGTGCCATGGGCGTTGATATAGGTCACATCCTCGGGCGCAAGCCGGGCATCGGTCAAGGCCCCTGCTATTGCCCGTCCGGCCCCCTGCTTTGACGGCATCACGATATCCGAGGCATCGGACGACATCGCGAACCCGGCCACCTCTGCCTGAATGTCCGCACCGCGTGCTTTGGCATGCTCTAGCTCTTCAAACACAAAGACTGCTGCGCCCTCGCCCTGCACCATTCCGTTGCGGTTGGCCGAAAATGGCCGGCAGGCATCATGGCTCATTACCCGAAGCCCTTCCCAGGCTTTGACGCCTCCAAAGCACAGCATGGATTCTGAGCCCCCTGTGAGCATCGCTGGTGCCATGCCCGAGCGCACCATTTGAAACGCCTGTGCCATCGCATGGTTCGAGCTTGCGCAGGCTGTGGACACGGTGAAACTGGGGCCTTTTAAGTTGTATTCGATCGAAATATGACTGACCGCCGCATTGTTCATCAATTTGGGGACAACAAAGGGATGCACTCGGTTTTTACCCTCTTCATAGACCGCGCGGTAATTGTCATCCCATGTGCTGACACCGCCGCCTGCGGTGCCCAGGATGACGCCGGATTTTGCGGCGAGCTCGCCAGCAAAGCTTAGACCCGCCTGCCCCAAAGCTTCTTTGGTGGCCAGCAATGCAAACTGGGTAAAGCGGTCATAAAGCGTCATTTGCTGGCGGTTAAAGGCCTGCTCTGCTTGAAAGTCACGCACCTGACCACCGATTTTAATCGCCAACCGGTCCACATCGCGAACCTCAAGAGGACCGATACCGCAGCGTCCTTCGCGCATTGCCTCTTCGGTCTGCGCCACGCTCTGGCCAAGGGCATTGATGGTGCCGGCCCCGGTGATCACAACCCGTTTCACGATTGCGCGGCCACCAATACGTTGATGCCTTTGATGATGCTGTCAACGCTTGAGATATCAAAATCACTTTCGCTGGGATTATTGGCATTAAAGGGCACCTGAATATCAAAGGCTTCCTCAATGGCGAAAATACTTTCAACCACCCCTAAACTGTCTATTCCCAAGCTTTGCAGGGTGCTGTCCAACGTTATATCCGAAGGGTCGAGAACCGCTTGCTCGGCTATAATTTCAATCACTTTGTCTTGAACGCTCATTGCACTTCATCCCTTATCGACTTGCAAGGCTTAATTTAGTTTTTTCCCGTTGGCTTTAACACAGCTTTTTGCAGCTTTTTAACGTCTTGAAATAATCTCGGCAGGCGGCGAAGAGCTTTGTAGGTTTCTATATGCTGATCCATCTTGATGGCCGGATATCCAAGCATAACACGGCCTGCCGGCACATTGGACAGTACTTTTGTCGCACCGCCCGTAATCACATGATCCCCCACAAACACATTATCGCTAATCCCTGTTTGTCCGCCCAAAACAACATTGTTGCCAATGCGCGCTGATCCGGCAATACCAACCTGTGCACAAATCAGGCAATCATTGCCGATCTGCACGTTATGCCCGATCTGGGATAGGTTATCGCATTTGACCCCATTGCCGATCACCGTATCGCGCACCGTGCCGCTGTCGACGCAGCTATTGGCGCCCAGTTCGACATCATCGCCGATCGTCACGCTGCCCAAGGAATGAATACGAGACCAGCTTTGCGCATTCAGATCGCCGCGCTCTTCGCCCAAGCTTTCGCGCACCTGCTCAACCGCAGATACCTCTGGAGTGACGAAAGAAAACCCATCTCCGCCCACCACCACACCGGGCTGGGCAACAAACCGGTCCCCGATGGTGACCCGGGCTCCGATTTTAACCGCTTCGCGCAATCTGGCATCCCTGCCCAATTGAGCGCTGTTTCCGATATAGCATTGCGCACCGATTTGGGCATTATCCCCGATAACAGCGTCTTTTGCGATATAGCAGAACGGTCCAATTGACACCTCTTTGCCCAAAGTGGCGCTGCTTTCAATCACTGCTGTGGGATGTACGCCACTTGGCGCGGATTGCCCCGGATCCATCATGGCCGACAGCCCCGACAGCGCAAAGCGCGCCCGCGGCGCAACGATCGCGGCACGAAGCCCCATTGCCTGCCAATCAGCGCCGGGCCAAAGCATGGCCACCTGCGCTTTGCCTTCGGATAAATCAGCAGCATATTTAGCGTCCAGTGCCAACGCTATATCTGTGGATGTAGCCTGTGATGGTTCGGCAACGCCAGAGACAACAATATCGCCATCGCCGAAAACTTCGGCGTCAAGTGCTTTGGCAATCTGCTTAACCTGATAGTCCATGACCATTCCCATGTTGGGCAATGGATTACCCTTGATTTGAAGTTATGACCACCCCTGCTTTTTGCAAAGCGGCAAATATTTGGGCATCGCGGCCATATATATCACGGCGAAAACCAATTCGTCCGTCGTGGCCCGTTACCGCAGTGCGATAAATAATATGGACCGGAACCGGTTGCCGCAAAAATATTATATTTTCTTCACCCAGATCCAAGGCGGTCTGGAACGTCTTTTTCGGTGTACTCGTCTGTTTTGCCAAAAGCGCATAGGCAAAATCAAAAGGTTGGTGCAAGCGGATACAGCCGTGGGAAAAGGCTCTTTCATCTCTTGAAAAAAGCGATTTTTGCGGCGTGTCATGCAAATAGATATTATGCGGGTTGGGAAACATAAATTTGACCAACCCAAGAGCATTGCGCTGTGATGGTTTTTGTTTCAAATCATAGGGGAAATTTTCTTCGGTATAGTCATTAAAATTGATATTAAAACGATCCACACTTTCGCCTTCCGGGTTGATTAAGGTCAACTCGCTCAGCGCAAAGGGATCTAATTGAAGTTCTGGTAAATATTCCCCGACAGTGATCGAACGCGGCACATTCCACGTCGGGTTGACCACCATATGTTCCATCCGGTCCGAAAATTCAGGACTTCGGCGTTTTTCATCATTGGCCCCGATCACCGAACGGGTTTCAAAAACCACAACATCATCATCAAGAATTTTAGCTGAAAAATCCGTAAGGTTCACTTGGACTTGCCGTGCGCTTTTTGGCAGATCGAGCCAGTTCTCACCATTAACCCATCGCTCGCGCTCCATCGCCACGCTGATGGCTTTGAGCCGGTCTTTAACCGGCACATTCAATTCAGCCAGGGTTAGTGGACCAGCCACACCATCGGGGGACAACCCGTGATCTTTTTGAAAGCTCTGCACCGCACTGCGCAAAATTTTCCCATATCGATCAGAGAGGGTGTTTCTTAAATATCCCTGTTCTATCAGTCGGTTACGCAAAGCTACAACTGATTGACTACGTTCGCCAGGTCGCAATTTTTCTTCCACAAGCTTCGGCCCCCACCCTCCTTCCTTAAGGATGGTTAGAAAATCCTGACGCGCGGCAAGAAGGTTGCGATAATTGTCTGTTTGTGGCGGCAAAAGCGTAAAAAACTTATTGGAATCCATGGATGCAAGAGGATTAAGATAGTCACCATCCTTCAGGTACTTTACCTTGCGAAAAATATTCGCATCCACTTTACCGGGAACAACCAATCCGGTGTGAACATCTGCTGCATAGCGCAGAAAAGATAGCGTCATCTGGCCCTCTAGAACGCCCAAATCTTGTTGGGATTTCGCGCTGCGAGCAAGCGCCAGCAGCCGGTTAAGGCCGTATTTAAAGCTCGGAAGCCCGTGGGTGTCTGCATTTTCAAGCGCCCGTATCAGCGCGCTGCGCCGCGCCTTTTCGGGGGCATCCATACCGGCCCAAATAGGTGCAAAACCTCGGTCTTGATAAAACGCAAGTGCCGACCCACGGTTTTCAAGCGTTTTGGCGAGAGCAAGGTTGAAAGCCAAATTTTCTGCCGCCAGCATCGATGAAAACAGCGTTGAAAACATGAAAAATGCGCCGCTTATAAACATCAAAAGGCGCGCCGTAATGCAAGCCGATCTGCGCATCTTATAATGTATCATATCTTAACGCCCTAAAAAACAATTCAATCGTCTTTAATATATGCTAGAGACTTACTGATTTGTCCAATCACATTCAAGATACCAAACCGCTTTTTGCGCTTTTGTACCAATGGACTCTATTCCAAGGCCACAGATCAAAAAGCAGAAATCTGCGCAATTCAGAGTGCAAAGCGGTTGGCGTTTATTTTTGACTTGGTTGAGCGATGTTTTTATGCCATAAGCTTGCTTATCTGGGGAGATACAACCGATCTGCACCTATGCCAATGGGCGCGGAAAAGAAAAGACGGCACGTGATGGTCGAGACAGCAAACAACACGATAACCCGGCGAGGGTTGCTCGGAGCATTCGCTGCGACCGCGCTTGTCGCAGCGCCTGTGTATTCCAGAGCCGCCGGCTATATCAAAGGCGCTGGCGATTGTCGCTTTATCAACATGTACTCGCGACGCAGCGGTGAAGACTGCAAAACAGTTTACTGGATTGACGGTGAATATTTCAAAGATGCCATCGATGAGATCAGCCTGATCATGCGGGACTGGCGGCGCAATGAAACCAAAGACATCGATCTTCGCACCATTGATATTATGGCCGCCACACACCGCCTTTTAGACACCAACGAACCGTTTCAACTGCTTTCGGGATATCGCAGCGCCAAAACCAATGCGATGCTGCGGCGCCAGTCGCGGTCTGTGGCAAAGAAATCACTGCATATCACAGGCCAAGCGGCTGATTTGCGGCTGTCATCGCGTTCGGTACGTCAGTTAGCGCGTGCCGCACGCTCGTGCCACGCCGGCGGCGTGGGCAGCTATTCACGCTCGCGCTTTGTGCATATGGATTGCGGACCAGTTCGCACTTGGGGCCGATAAGCGCTGC
Source organism: Paracoccaceae bacterium (assembly GCA_902512685.1). Taxonomy (GTDB): domain Bacteria; phylum Pseudomonadota; class Alphaproteobacteria; order Rhodobacterales; family Rhodobacteraceae; genus CABZJG01. The sequence continues at coordinate 13,030 of CABXKH010000001.1, forward strand.
ATCAGGCTGCTTATTTTTAGATTTTTCAGGCTAATTTAGAACATTAGATAGTATACTGCCTTACGCCAAAGCTTAAGCAGCGATCCGGCAGTGCGGCATCATATGATCGACGAATACCTCACGCAATGTGCTTTGCACCACCAAATCTATTTGCCCAAAGCTATCAATCACTGGCTCCAAGCCTGCGGCATCTGTCGATTTGAGATCATTAACTAACCAAGAAACATCATTCAGACTTGAAAATTTATCCACCGCCAGCGCCGCCGCGCAGAGCAAGGTGCGCGCATCGCGGCTTTCAATTTCTTCGGCCAAAGACAGGCCCAGATCAATGCGATCATCCATAAAACAGGCAAAAACCGCATCTGATTTACGCTTATCGCCATTGGTCTGCCCCTGCGGGACCGGATCGTATTCAAGCGCCAAGAGCGTCAGGTCACAGCCCTTTTTCGTACCGCCCGTTTTCAGCAGCGCCTCACCGTATTGCTGCAAAATCCGGGGATCGTTGGGCACCATGTCAAAGGCTTTTTTGCCATGTTCAACGGCCAGCTTGAGCTTTCCGGTTCCGCTGTAAACCGCAGACAGCAATCGATGACATTCGAAATCATTTGCATCTATCTTGACCGCCGTATCCAGAAGCCTGCTAAACTCCGGCAACAGTTCTTCAAAAGAGCGTTGAATAAAGCCCCGCGCCATGCCCTGACCAAGGGTGCAGGCCTTCCAGGCGTAGGCCTGCGCATTGCTTGGGTCTGCCTCAATGGCCGCATCAAACATCTCCAGAGCCAGTTTATTTGATGCACTTTCGAATTGATGGTGCATTTCCTTGCCCTTGAGCAAAAACTCATAAGAGCTCATGTTTTCAGTTGGCTTACGTTTGGCCCGCTGCAGGCTCACCAATTCGATTTCACCAAGAATTGCTTGCGTCACGCTGCGCACGATTTCATCCTGCACTTCAAATATATCGTCAATGCTGCGGTCGAACCGTTTGCTCCACAATATTTCATTCGCATCGGTTTCAATCAGCGATACGGTCACCCGCACCTTATTACCGGACGAGCGAACAGATCCCTGAATGACATAGTTCACCTTAAACTGCGTGATAAAATCATCCATATGATCATCGCTGTCGGCAAAGTTGACACTGGACTGCCGCGATACGATCGATAATTGCCGCACCATGGATAATTCGGTCAGAATATCTTCATAAATTCCGTCGATCAAAAATGAACTGTCCTCGTTTGCATTCATATTTTTAAACGGCAAAACTGATAGGGTCGGCTTAATATCGCGTTTTACATCCTCTTTTTCGTCTACGACTTCCATGGCGTCATCTACCGTGGCCGTCTGATCGGTTGAAATCGTAAAAACTTCAAATTCACTGGATATATTTTTTAGCTTTTTGGTGCCGGCCGCGCGTGAAATAGCTTCAATCCGCGATGCGACTTGTTCATTTATCAGGCGCGATACCAAAATTTGCCCCGGGGAACATTGGGCCTCAAGGCGTGCGGCGATGTTTACACCATTGCCATAAATATTTTCTTTTTCTACGATCACATCGTCACAATGAATACCCACACGCCAAATCAGCTTCGTGTCATTCTCGGCGCCTTCTTCGTTTGCGGCAATCGACTTGTTGCGCTCGGATATGGCCTCTTGAAAGTTTATGGCACAGTTTACCGACTCCACCGGACTTGCAAATTCGGCCAGTACAGAATCGCCAGCCGTGTGAAAAATGCGCCCACCATGTTTGGCAATAAAGGCATCAATAATCTCACGGCAAGCGTTTAAGCTTTCCAAAGTGCCCTCTTCGTTTTCCAGCATGTGCTTGCTGAAACTTACGCAATCTGAAGCTAATATGGTTGCAAATTTCCGATTAACCGCGCGCACATTCGATCTCCATTGATTTAATATCCTGTAGCGAAATGCTACTTTAATACCACAACAGTAAAATATCCCATTCTAAGACATCTGCAAAGCAAATCGCGCGAGGCCACCCCTTTGCTCTTGACCAATACTTTATGGGTATAAAAACAGACGAAAGCGTGGACTGTTCAGTTAAATCGGGCCGTTTAGAGCGGCTCGATATCCCCTGCGGCGCGCTCGTTATGGAAATCTTGCTCAAACTCGGCAAACTTCTGCGCCGCGATGGCATCGCGCATTGATTGCATAAGATCTTGAAAATAATACAGATTATGCCAGGTTAGCAACATGCCAGAGATCATTTCCTGAGCCCGGAACACATGATGTAAATAGGCCCGGGAATATCCCGTACAGGCCGGACAGCTGCAATTTTCGTCAAGCGGCCTTGGATCATTTTGGTGGCGGGCGTTTTTAATATTAATCACACCGCGGCGGGTAAACACTTGTCCTGTGCGGCCCGACCGAGATGGCAAAACGCAATCCATCATATCAATCCCGCGCTTGACCGCCCCGACGATATCATCGGGCTTGCCAACCCCCATTAAATACCGCGGTTTATCACTGGGCAGCATATCAGGTGCGTATTCCAGCACTTTAAACATCATTTCTTGGCCTTCGCCCACCGCTAGGCCGCCCACCGCATAGCCGTCAAATTCAATATTTTTCAAGGCCTCGGCGCTTTCTGCGCGCTGGTCTTGGTAAACGCTGCCTTGTTGAATGCCAAACAGTGCATGGCCCGGACGGTCACCAAAGGCATCGCGCGATCGCTGTGCCCATCGCATGGACAGTTGCATGCTTTGCAATGACACATCGGCAGCAGCAGGAAATGGCGTGCATTCATCAAACGCCATAACAATATCGCTGCCCAGCAGGCGTTGAATTTCCATAGACCGCTCAGGCGACAAAACATGCTGTGAGCCATCAATATGGGATTTAAAGGTCACGCCACTTTCGGTCATTTTACGAAGCCCTGAAAGCGACATAACCTGAAATCCACCACTATCTGTGAGAATCGGGCGATTCCAATTCATAAATTTGTGCAAGCCGCCCAAGGCGTCAACGCGCTCTGCCCCCGGGCGCAGCATTAGATGATAGGTATTGCCCAGCAAAACGTCGGCGCCCGTGGCCGCAACACTTTCCGGCAGCATCGCTTTCACCGTTGCGGCAGTGCCGACGGGCATAAAAGCCGGTGTTCGGATATCGCCGCGCGGGGTCGATATAAGACCGCTGCGCGCTTTGCCGTCGGTTGCGTTGAGGGAAAAGGAAAATCTGTTGCTCATAGCGACAGCTATTGCCGTATCACAGCGCAAAAGCCAAGCCCAATAGCGACCGAAATCAATGCCGCGCAAAGGGCGTTTTTCGCACCTGCGCGATACTGCCGCAAAACTGACGCAATACCGACAGGGAAAATCAGCATATTTTGAGCAAAAATCAAAGGTTACAGCGCCGCCAATTTTAACGGGAAACAGGATAATTCCCCATTATTTCAGCTATCAAATAGATAATTCAAATGTTGCGTTGGCATATATCGGTTACGAAAAAACCCGCCCTGAGAGGGGCGGGTTTATCAAAATCACACGCGGGTGCGTTTCAGCTGTGGGTTACGCCTCTTCTTCGAGCGCTTCAACAGCTTTTTGCAAGTCGTCCTTGCTCACTTCTTTTTCTTCAACCTGTGCCAGCTCAAACATGTAGTCGACAACTTTGTCTTCGAAAATTGGCGCTCTGAGCTGTTGCTGCATTTGCTGATTGTTTTGAACAAATTCAAAGAATTCACGCTCTTGACCAGGATACTGACGCGCCTGCGCCATTACAGCTTGGTTAATTTCAGCTTCGCTGACTTCAACCTTGGCCTGTTGGCCCAATTCCGCCAGCAAAAGCCCAAGACGTACGCGGCGCATCGCCAAAGATGTATGCTCTTCTGTGGTCTCGATCTCAGGATGATCATGGCCTTCGACATTCGGGTTGTCTTCATGCCACAACTGATGCGCAATCTGGCTGGCTTCGGCGTCGACCAATGATGGTGGAAGCTCAAAGCTCACAAGCGTGTCTAACTGGTCCAGCAAGCCGCGTTTCATCACAGCCCGCGCCGCGCCGGCATATTCGTTTTCAAGCCGTTCACTGATTTGCGCTTTGAGACCTTTAAGGTCTTCCGCGCCGAATGTTGTTGCCAGTTCATCGTTGAGTTCTGCAGGAGCTGGTTCTTTTACAGCCTTGATTGTGCAATCAAAAACAGCATCTTTGCCAGCCAAATTTTCGGCGCCGTAATCAGCAGGAAAGGCCACTTCGACAGCCTTTTCTTCGCCAGCTTTGGTCCCGATCAGCTGATCTTCAAAACCTGGGATAAAGCTGTTTGATCCCAGCACCAGAGGATAGTCCTCGGCAGATCCGCCTTCAAAGGCTTCGCCGTCCACTTTGCCCAGAAAATCAAACACAACCTGATCGCCCGACTTGGCTTTCGAGCCTTTGCGGCGGTCTTTGAAGTTTGGTGAGGTCTCGGCCAGTTTTTCCAGCGCCTCATCCACGGCAGAGTCATCCGCCTTGGCGACAAGTTTTTCCAAATTGATAGATTTCAGATCGACCTCAGGAATTGTGGGCAGCGCTTCATATGTCAGATCGACATGCACATCATCGCCCTCTTTCCAATCCTCATTGGTCATCTTGACATCCGGCTGCAACGCCGGCCGCTCCCCACTGTCTTCAAAGTGCTGGCTCATTGCACCGTCAATGCTTTCTTGCATTGCTTCACCGAGAAGCCGTTGTCCAAATTGCTTTTTGAGCAGGCTCATAGGAACTTTGCCTTTGCGAAACCCTTTCATTTCGACTTCGGGCTGTGCTTCCACCAGCTTTTCGTTCACTTTCGCGTCAAGCTCACTGGCGCTTACGATGATAGAGTAGCCACGCTTTAAGCCTTCATTCAAGGTTTCGTTGACCTGCATATCTAGTGCGTCCTTCTTTTACCTTTTGGTGCGGGTGGAGGGACTTGAACCCCCACGCCTTGCGGCGCCAGAACCTAAATCTGGTGCGTCTACCAATTCCGCCACACCCGCTAAAACATTATCAAGCCACAATGCTGCCGCCCGATCTTCCGACGCTCTCTAGCAAATGATTCTGACAGATGCGAGAGTAAAAATGCAGCTAATGCGAAGATAAATGAGGTTTGAAATCCACAAACAACCGCCTAAACAAAAATTCACAACGCAGAAATGCGCAAACTTCCTAACAAATGCCAGTGTACTCATCGCTTAAGGTATTTATTTTTTGCCTATATTTTGGGCATTATGCCTAGTTTTAATTCAAAAAGGGATTTGAGACATGATAAATTACGTGCGATCATGCGAGCACATTGTGACATGTTATCCGCTGTGTTGATTGCAAAAAGTAATTATAAACCGGAGGTCCCAATGAAAAAAATCGAGGCTATAATTAAACCCTTTAAACTTGATGAAGTGAAGGAAGCCCTGCAGGAAATTGGTGTTCAGGGTCTTAGCGTCATTGAAGTGAAAGGGTTTGGTCGGCAAAAGGGCCATACGGAACTGTACCGCGGCGCGGAATATGTAGTGGATTTTCTGCCTAAAGTAAAAATCGAGGTGGTGCTTGATGATGATCAGGTAGATGACGCAATCAAAGCCATAGTAGATTCTGCGAAAACCGACAAAATTGGCGACGGGAAAATTTTCGTTAGCTCTGTCGAACAAGCCTTACGCATTAGAACCGGTGAAACCGGTTCCGACGCCCTTTAAAACAAACTCATGACAAAGGAATAAGTGAGATGAGTACAAAAGCAGTTCTCAAGACTATTGCAGATGAAGATATCGAATATGTAGACATTCGCTTTACCGACCCACGCGGAAAGCTGCAGCATGTTACTGTAATGGCAGATCAAGTTGATGCAGACTTTATTGACGAAGGCTTTATGTTTGATGGTTCATCAATCGCTGGCTGGAAGTCAATTGAGGCTTCGGATATGAAGCTGATGATCGATACCGAAAGCGCGTATGTTGATCCCTTTTACGCAGAAAAAACTTTGTGTGTACATTGTTCGGTGGTAGAGCCAGATACAGGCGAAGCATATGAACGTGACCCACGCGGAACAGCGCAAAAAGCAGAAGCTTACCTGAAGTCATCTGGCATTGGAGATACAGCTTTTTTTGGCCCTGAAGCCGAGTTTTTCTTATTTGATGATGTTCGCTTTTCGAACTCAATCAACAAAGTTGCCTACGAAGTTGATGCGCTTGATGCATCTTGGAATACTGATACTGAATATGAAATGGGTAATACCGGCCATAGACCGGGCGTAAAGGGTGGCTATTTCCCGGTTAACCCCACTGATGACGGGCAAGACATCCGTTCAGAAATGCTCTCCACAATGAAGCGTTTGGGTATGAAAGTTGACAAGCATCACCATGAAGTGGCCTCTTGCCAACATGAGTTGGGCCTTATTTTCGGTAGCTTGACCAAACAAGCTGATGAGCTTCAAAAATATAAGTATGTGATTCATAACGTTGCGCAGGCTTATGGAAAATCAGCAACCTTCATGCCTAAGCCTATCGCCGGTGATAACGGCACCGGCATGCATTGTAATATGTCAATCTGGAAAGATGGAAAACCACTTTTTGCGGGTGATCAATATGCAGACCTTAGCAACGAAGCGCTTTGGTTCATTGGCGGCATTCTAAAGCACGCAAAATCATTGAATGCATTCACCAACCCAGCTACCAATAGCTACAAACGCCTTATCCCAGGGTTCGAAGCCCCAGTTTTGCGCGCCTATTCCGCACGCAACAGATCGGGGTGCGTGCGTATTCCGTGGACAGAATCGCCTAAAGCAAAACGGGTTGAGGCGCGTTTCCCAGATCCTGCAGCAAACCCCTATCTGTGCTTTGCTGCCTTGTTGATGGCTGGCCTTGACGGCATCAAAAACAAGATTGATCCGGGCGAAGCTATGGATAAAAACCTTTATGATTTACCAGCGGAACAATTGGCAGATATTCCAACAGTTTGCGGATCATTGCGTGAAGCCGTCGAAGAATTGCAAGCCAATCACGACTTCTTGCTGGCTGGCGATGTTTTCACAAAAGATCAAATTGATGGATACATCGAATTGAAGATGGAAGAAATTGAAACCTATGAACATACCCCGCACCCTGTGGAATTCGGGATGTACTATAGCTGCTAGTTCCTAATACTTTTCAGAAAAAAGGCGCCCTTTTCGGGGCGCCTTTTGCTTTCTGCTATTGCAATTATAACGAACATAATCCCAATCCAATTAATCTTATTATAGCTTTAAAACATGGGTATGTATTGCAAAAATAACGGATTGTGACTGCGGAAGTCTAAAAAGAACTTGCCTCTCCGAGCGTAAAAAACGCCGTTCAGAGATTTTCAACTGTGGTCTTCGATTTGCTGTTTTCCTTGGTTGGAATAAATCTGGTGCGTCATAGTAAAGCTCATTAAACCGCCACAACGGCTTTTGCGGCTTAATCCCGTCAAAAAGACGCTGGACGCGCCTTCCTACATCTTTGTTATAGGTTTGAATTGGCCCGTGAATGATCGATAAAGGACGTAAAAATTGTTCTTCTAGGCTCCAACTGGATGGAAAACATAAAATCGCGCCTGTCAAAATATGCTCGTCTTTATGTTTTTGCAAAATGCAAAAGTCACATTGCACCAAATGGCCGAGCGTTAATAACGGCTCAGAGCAGTTCAAAGAAACCTCGCGACCATCCGGGCACTCTACAATATCTTTGGTAATCTTAAATCCATCCAAAAATGGGAGAAAATTCAGAACAGCATCTAACAACTCTTGCGCTACTTCAAATGCCATTGAATCAAGCCGCGTGACGTCTTTTTTATGATCTTTAATCAATCTTTCACGCTCTGCCATTTGTAAAGCATAGGCGCTGTCTATGATGATCAGATTCTTAGGATCAAGCGGCGCGACGGCTGGCAATGACCTTTTGGGGTTCAAAGCATATGGCAAACTGTCTTGTAAAATTTCTGTCATGGTCAAAGAATTCAACTAAAGCGACCCCAAAGCAAGTCGTAAACGGACGAGACGGCAGTGTTTTCTTGTTTAACGTATGACAAAGCAAAGCCGGAGTAGCAAAATGAACAGCCACTATAGTGACAGGCGAAAGATTGACCCGACAAAAGGCAGTATTTTAGGGGATAGTACCCCAAATGACATGAATCGAGTTGAAATTGGTCCCACCCAACTTGCTTTTCGAGAATGGGAAAACGCCGGCTTGACCCTTCCAAATTTGCACAAGATGCGCCAATACCGCTGGGAGCGATTAACGCAGCATATTGTTGATCGGGATTTTGGTGGGCTTTTGATGTTTGATCCGCTCAATATTCGTTACGCAACTGACAGCACTAATATGCAGCTTTGGAATACACATAATCCTTTTCGGGCCGTGCTGCTGTGTGCTGATGGGTATATGGTTATCTGGGATTACAAAAATTCCCCATTTTTGTCAGAGTTTAATCCGCTGGTGAAAGAACAACGCTCGGGCGCTGACTTATTTTACTTTGATCGCGGCGACAAAGTAGATATCGCAGCAGATGTTTTCTCAAACGAAGTTCGTGAACTTATTGAAAGTCACGGAAATAATAATAAGCGCCTCGCCGTCGATAAAATTATGCTGCATGGGTTGCGGGCTTTAGAATCTCAAGGCTTTGAAATCATGGAAGGCGAAGAAGTCACGGAAAAGTCTCGCTCTATCAAAGGTGTTGACGAAATACTGGCGATGCGATGCGCTTCTGTGGCCTGCGAAAATGCGGTTCAGATTATGGAACAAGCAGCTCGCTGCGGCGTCCCAAACGGCAATATGAGTGAAGATGACATCTGGGCAGTCCTGCATGCCGAAAACATTAAGCGCGGTGGGGAATGGATTGAAACCCGGCTTTTGGCTTCGGGGCCGCGTACGAACCCCTGGTTTCAAGAATGCGGACCTCGGATTGTACAAAATAATGAAATAGTTGCATTTGATACGGACTTAATAGGGTCCTATGGGATCTGTGTCGATATCAGCCGAACATGGTGGATTGGCGACAAACCACCTCGACCTGATATGATCTATGCGATGCAGCACGCACATGAACATATTATGCAAAACATGGAAATGCTGCGGCCAGGCGTTCACATGCGCGAGCTTACAATGAATACTCATGTATTGGACGACAATTTTCAAAAAGGTAAATATGGCTGCTTAATGCATGGTGTTGGCCTGTGTGATGAATGGCCATTAATTCCCTATCCGGACAAGTTTGTTGAGGGCGCATATGATTATTATCTTGAAGAAGGAATGGTTCTATGTGTCGAGGCTTTGGTCAGTCCTGAGGGCGGTGATTTTTCAATCAAGCTAGAGGATCAAGTTTTAATTACAGCTGATGGATTTGAAAATCTTTCTGAATACCCATTTGATGCCAGCCTCATGGGGCTAAGTTAATTCTACGACTGACCCTCATTAGGTAAGAGTTTCAATTTGGTCAGAGTTTTGCACCGTTTTGGGCGGCCGAAAGCTTGTAGCCAAATGTGGTCAGTGGTATGACCACCCTAATTCCTCACAATACTCACACAGGCAAAAAACACGATGATTCCAAGATATTCTCGCCCCGATATGGTTCAAATTTGGTCACCCGAAACAAAGTTCCGCATCTGGTACGAAATCGAAGCGCATGCCTGTGACGCAATGGCAGACATGGGAACAATTCCGAAAGAAAATGCTGAAGCAGTTTGGAAGGCAAATGAGGTTAAGTTTGATGTTGCTCGGATTGATGAAATCGAAGCCGTTACAAAGCATGATGTCATCGCATTCCTGACGCATTTGGCAGAACACATAGGGTCAGAAGAAGCGCGTTTTGTGCATCAGGGCATGACCAGTTCAGATGTCTTGGACACTTGCTTTAACGTGCAGCTTGTTCGCGCCGCTGACATATTGATCGCAGATGTCGATGCTCTTTTGATTGCGCTTAAAAGGCGCGCATTTGAGCATAAAGATACTGTTCGCATCGGACGCAGCCACGGCATCCACGCCGAGCCAACTACACTAGGGCTCACCTTTGCGCGTTTCTATGCTGAAATGGACCGCAATAGGCAGCGATTGATGGCTGCACGCAGCGAAATCGCCACCGGTGCAATTTCTGGTGCTGTTGGCACATTTGCAAACATTGATCCCAGAGTTGAGGAACATGTATGTGCGCAATTGGGCCTCACGCCAGAGCCTATTAGCACGCAAGTCATTCCTCGTGATCGCCACGCAGCTTTCTTTTCTGCTTTGGGAGTGGCTGCCAGCAGCCTTGAAAATATCGCAACTGAAATTCGCCATATGCAACGCACAGAAGTTCTTGAAGCAGAAGAGTTCTTTTCAAAAGGCCAAAAGGGTAGCTCGGCTATGCCCCACAAGCGAAATCCTGTTTTGACTGAAAATTTGACAGGTTTGGCCAGATTGGTGCGTATGGCTGTTGTTCCGGCCCTTGAAAATGTTGCGCTTTGGCATGAACGTGATATTTCGCACAGCTCGGTTGAACGCAATATTGGCCCCGATGCAACAATTACACTGGATTTTGCTCTTGCGCGAATGACCCAGGTTATCGAAAAACTTGAGGTCTATCCGGAAAATATGTTGAAAAATCTACATAAATTTAAAGGGTTGGTGATGAGTCAGCGGGTCTTATTGGCGCTAACTCAGTCCGGTTTAAGCCGCGAAGACTCTTACCGCCTTGTTCAGCGCAATGCCATGAAGGTTTGGGAACAGGATAAGGATTTCAAAACTGAACTATTGGGCGACGCGGATGTAACTGCAGTCTTAAGCGCTGAGGAAATCGAAGAAAAATTTGATCTTGGATATCATACAAAACATGTAGACACTATTTTTTCGCGTGTTTTTGGCTGAACTCATAAGACGATAGAAACGCATAACCCAAAGGTCGTTTTTTCCTTACCTTTTCGACTGTGCTTTTTTTCATGACAGGAAATAGCGCCCGTCGAAGGTATAGTGTCTTAATAATATGAAAAATATATACGGAAAGCTTTAGAATTCTTTCATCCTTGCGTGTTTTCTATGACCACAAAGAACTCACAAGGGGACACCATGCCAGAAGAGCGGCGCGAACAAGATACCCAAAACCTGTCACCAGTGGATCCGGCTTTTCCACAAGTCACGGAAATCAACCATCGGCAAAAGGCAACTATTATTGTGAGCTTATTGCTACAAAATGGTGCCGATATGCTGCCAAAAAGATTAGGCGAAACCCTTCTAGAAGATATCAATAATCTTACCTCAATTGTCCCTAAGGATGGCGAAGAGGCGATAAATAAGCTAATTAGCTCCTTGCAAAAGATGCTTTCGAACGGCGAAATCAATTTACGGTAAAGTTACTTTTGAACAGAACAAATAATGGATTGCCAAAAAGAATTTCACCAAAGGCTATTGGGCATTCAACGCAGCTTAGCAGCCGCGATAACTTTGCCCTGCCCGACCAACTGAACAATAACGGCAATATTTTGATCTGGCTTAGATAAAATGGATTTTCGCCAAGCGTTTTGACCATTCCATTGACCGAGCTTTTCAATTTTGGTCACAATATTTGAATAATTTATGACGCGGCCTGAATTTTCGCCTCTTTCAATTGCAACCTTTGCTTCTGGAATGAAATATATGGCAAGGACATCTGCCTTAAAAGCCCTAGCTGGCTTTGCTTCACCAAGGTTAATTTGAACCTGATTACCAGCAGAACTAAGCTCGATCTGAATTTGGTTTTTTATTTGAAGGGACTTAGAAATTTCTCTCCTAAGTTTATTTGGCTCTGATCCGGCGACCGCTGTTTGCCCATTAATCATGAATTGCGGAGTGTAAACGGCCGTTTGCGACGCCAAACGGGCGTATGTCTTTTGTCTTTTAGAAAAAATTGGGTGCGCAAAACTATCTTTCCAGCCGATATAATCCCAATAATCGACATGAAAAGCCAATGCTAACACATTATTTTTTTTAGATAATTCTCTATGAAATGCATCTGCAGGGGGGCAAGACGAACATCCTTGTGAAGTAAAAAGTTCGACCACGACATACGCTTGTTGACCTGCAAAGGAATGAGACCCCCAAAAAAGGAAAATCAATACAACAGGAATTTTTCGAATTGAAGACAATAAACATACTCCACAACATGCCCTATTAATTAGGAATTAAGCTATTGTGGCGCCGATAATCAATCAAGGATTTGCCACTTAGATCACAAAATCGTGTGGCCTATTCTAAACCACGGCATAGACGATGGTTTAAGGCACTTGATCATTTCACCAGTTGCGTCACAAGCGAGCCAGCGAACCCCTTACTTTAAATGGCGAAGTGACGTCCATTATACTGAAATGGCGCCTCGATACAGCCATAGAAATTGGATATGTCGAATACGGCGGGGTGATAAATTCTCCTTGAGGGTAGTTCGAATTGAAACAATACGGTATTTAGTTTCGGGTTAGCGCAGTCTTCAGATTTGGTAAAAACCGGTTTTCATAATCGCTGCCGATCAGCGGGCCCGCAAAACGAAACACAACTTTTCCAGTGCGATCTATGATGAAAGTCTCGGGCGGGGCGGTCACACCCCAATCGATTGCTGTTCGTCCCTTTGGATCAAAAGCTATTGAAATAAAGGGGTTTTCCGAAGACCGTAAATACGCGGCGGCATCGTCAAGGTCATCTTTTAGATTGACCCCAATAATGGGCAAACCAGATCCAGCCAGTTCCATAAGTTTGGGGTGCTCTGCACGGCATGGCGGGCACCAACTGGCCCAAAAGTTAACCAAGGTCACTTCACCTGACCGCAAATCTTCTGGCACCACTTCAGGGTATCCAGCCAATGGAACTTGCGATATTCTGGGCGCTGCTGAGCCAATTAATGTCGAGCGCAACTCGTCTGAGCCCGACCCTTTCATGCCCCATAAAAACAACAATGCAAGAACGGCAAAAATAAGCAGTGGCGCAATGGCCATTGGCGAAACTTTAGCCATCCTCAGATGACTCTTGGGCGGCCAAAGCCGCTTTGGCCACGGCGCTTCGGCGCAAAACATAGATAACCAGTGCACTTAGAATAAGCGCCGTGGCCCCGTAGGCACTTAAAACCGAAAGCGCATACTTTCCCAATTCAGGCATCATTTTGTGTGTCCTCGAAGCGATAGTGCCCGTGCACGCCGCAATTGAATTTCCGACCGTGTTCCAAGTAAAACAAGAGCAAAGAACAGCAAGACAAAACCAGCAATGGAAAATAATAAGGGTTGGTAGAACACATCGGCAACGTTTTCTTCCTTATCCAGAGAAAGCGATGCACCCTGATGCAATCCCTGGCTCCAAAAGTTAACTGCATAACGGCTTAAAACAGCAAAAACAGACCCAACAATACATAAGATTGAGGTTAAATCCGCAGCCGTATCAGGATTTCCTATGCCCGCCCAAAGCGCCAAATAACCCAAATAGAATAAAAAGAGGATCAAAAATGAGGTCAAACGAGGGTCCCATACCCACCAAGTCCCCCACATGGGTTGACCCCAAATAGCGCCGGTAATCAGCGCAATAAGGGTCATGGCAATACCAACCGGCGCGGCGGCCTTGGCAGCCAATGCGCTTACATGGTGTCGACGAATAAGCCAAATAAGCGAGGCAACCAACATCATGAACCACGCATTAATAGCCATCAATGCAGAGGGCACATGAAGATAGATTATTTTAACCGTTGATCCCATGCGGTAGTCGTCCGGTGTAAAAAAGAACCCCCAGACCAAACCGATAACAAGACAGGAAACCCCGACCCCCCAGGCCCAAGGCATAACCTTGCTAGAAAGTCTAAGAAATTTAACCGGGTTTGCATATTCCCAAAGTGACATCATTTATTCCAAACTCTCATTCATCTTGTCAAATCGAGCCCTATCTGAGGTTGATACGCAACACTGCTGAAGAAGCAAAGGGCAAAACCGCCACTGTGCCAAAACTGATCCCGGCCAATAGTAAAAGCGGCGTTTGAACCCCAGCACCCTCAATCCCTCGCCGCGCAACCTCAGAGCCAAAAATCATTGTTGGTATGTAAAGCGGCAGCACCAAAACCGAAAGCAGTAAACCGCCGCGCTTTAGCCCCAAGGTGAGCGCTGCACCAAAGGTTCCGATTAAACTGAGTGCTGGGCTGCCCAGTAAAAGTGAAATGGCAAGCCACACATAGCCGTTGCTTGGAAGCCCAAGCAGAACGGCAACTAAAGGCGCTACCACGACAAGAGGCAGGCCTGTGGTGATCCAATGAGCAAGCGCTTTTGTCATGATAACCGCTTCCAATGGCAAAGGTGATGTTACCAAAAGATCTAAAGTCCCGTCTTCGTGGTCGAGAGCAAAAATACGGTCCAGCGATAAAAGGCACGCGAGAAGCGCACCGAGCCATAGCACTCCAGAGGCAATTTTAGACAGAATGTCCATTTCTGGTCCAACACCCAAGGGCACAAGCACAATAACAATCAGAAAAAAGGCTAATGCCAACCCAAAGCCGCCCCCCGCGCGGATCGCCAACTTCAGATCACGAACCAAAAGCGCGCTCATAAGAAAGCCTTTTCACTGGCTGCCAAATCCGATTTTGTGGTTGCAAATTTTCCAAGATCAATTGTTATCTCTTGCCCATTTAAGTCCAGCGTAGCATGTGTGGCTATAATTGCGGCCCCGCCTGCCGCAAGGTGGCCACTTACAACACGGCTCAAACGGCTTACCGAAGCAAGGTCAAGCGATACAGTTGGCTCATCAAGCAACCAAATGCTCCGCCCGCTCATAAGCAACCGCGCCAGACCGAGCCGCCGCTTTTGCCCCGCTGAGAGCGCGCCAGCCAATTCATCGCGAAGATCACCTAGCTCAAATGTCTCTAAGGCAGCATCCAGATTTGATCTGCCGAAAACCGCACCCCAGAATTGCAAATTTTCGACCACACTCAAAGCCTGTTTGATACCATCTAGATGGGCTGAATAAACCACCGCGTTTTGCGGAACATCAATTTGCCCTGAATTGGCCTGTTGTAAACCAGCAAGCGTTCGCAGCAGACTGGTCTTGCCAATTCCGTTTTTACCGCTAAGTAGGATTGCCTGACCAGCTTGCACATCAAACGCCACGCCCTCAAGCAGGACACGGCCTCCGCGACTTACGGATAAATCACTTACTGACAGCAGCATACAACAGGCTTAGCTCATTCTAAGAAAATAAAAAAGGTGCTTTTGTTTATAGCTCAATCAACGGGTAAAAGCGCTGCGGCAATTCGCCGGCCTTCAGACAAAAGAACATTGTAAGTGCGACAAGCAGACGGGCTGTTCATCACCTCAACCCCGATACCGGCTGCTTCAAGCTTTTGGGTTAAAGACTTTGGAAGCTGTGAAATTTCTGTTCCAGTGCCAATAAATAAAACATCAATGTCTCCGCTCAAGGCCACAAGCAAAGGGACATCGGAAAATCCGCGCCATTCTGTTACCCCGGCAAGAGATAAAAGCACCCCACTTTGCCAAACCTGGCCGCCGATGCGGAAAAAACCCGGGCCGTATCCATCAACTGGTAAGGCATTGCCAAAGTTAACTTCTTTTAGCTGCATCCTTTTTCCCCACTCCAAGAAAACTCTCAACACGCGTTACAAAATGTATGACTTAATACAATATATCCGCATATTTGTATCCAATGCTTAAAGGATGCGTACGCTGCATACAAACAACCTATTGCGGAACTTGGGTTCCGGCTTCAGCATTTGGTTTTGACCAATCGCGCTTAACCCCCAACCGCAAGAGCGTAGATGAAGCCACAAACACCGAACTATAAGTACCAACAATAACCCCCCAAATCATCGCAAAAACAAATCCTCGGATAACGTCTCCACCTAGGATAAACAGCGCAATTAGTGCCAAAAGCGTGGTAACCGACGTCATCACGGTTCGGCTAAGAGTTTCATTAATCGAAAGATTGAGTACTTCCTGCAAAGGTTTTCTCTTATATTTGCGAAGGTTTTCCCGAACTCTATCAAACACCACCACCGTGTCGTTCAACGAATACCCGACAATTGTTAGCAAGGCTGCAATAATGGCAAGATCAAACTTTATTTGCACGATGGAAAACACACCGATGGTCAACAGCACATCATGAATAAGCGCTGCAACAGCACCGACGGCAAATTGCCATTCAAAACGTAGCCAAATATAAACCAATACGGCAGCAATGGCCAAAAACACTGCGATAACAGCCTTTTGAATAAGTTCGCCTGAGACTTTCGGGCCAACGCTTTCGACGGACACAAACACGATATCCGGTGCAACACCTTGCAACACGGACAAAGCCGCGTTGGTGGTTTTGGCCGAAACCGCTTCTTGACCCTCTTGGGCTTGAATACGGATCATTGCAACTTTTTGGTCCTCATCAAAGCTAGGATCAAAAACTTCGGAAATCGTCACATCCCCCAATTGCAGACCACTTAGCGCTTGACGATAGGCAGCCACATCAATGCTTTGCGCGCTTTCTGTTCGGATCGTCGTTCCACCGCGAAAATCTATGCCAAAGTTCAAACCCTGCATCAGAAACGAAACCAACGAACCAACCAGCAAAAGTGCTGAAATACCAAGCCAGACCTTTGATTGGCTAAAGAAATCCCAATTCGTATCCTTGGGTACTAATCTCAGGCGCATCTCTACACCTCCAAAGTTTTAGGGCGGCGGCGTTCAAACCACATCACCACCAGCAATCGTGTTACAAATATTGCCGTGAATACCGAGGTTAATATCCCAAGTCCCAGTGTAATCGAAAACCCTCGCACCGGTCCCGAGCCCATGGCGAATAGAATGACTGCAGTAATAAAGGTTGTAATATTGGCATCTAGTATTGCGCTCAGTGCTTTTTGATACCCCAATTCAATTGCTCTTGAAGGGCCCTTGGCTGTCTTTAATTCTTCGCGAATACGCTCAAAAATCAACACATTGGCATCCACTGCCATCCCAATAGTCAGAACAATTCCCGCAATTCCAGGCAATGTCAGTGTCGCACCAATCGAGCTAAGCAACCCAAATATCAGTCCAATGTTTACGATCAATGCAATATTGGCAAAAATACCAAACAAACCATAGCTAAGCGCCATAAAGACAAGCACACCAACAAAGGCGACAATACAGGCCATTTTGCCGGCTTGAATACTGTCTGCTCCAAGCTCTGGTCCAATCGTTCTTTCTTCAAGAAAATCTAGCCTCGCAGGCAAAGCCCCTGCACGAAGCAAAATAGCCAGATTTGAGCTTTCTTCCACAGAAAAACTACCGGTTATAATGCCTGACCCGCCGGGAATATGACTTTGAATCACCGGCGCGCTAATCACTTCGCCATCAAGCACAATGGCAAAAGGTTCGCCAATGTTTTCAGCTGTATAGTCGCCAAAGCGTCGCGCGCCTGAGGGGTTAAAGCGAAAGTTTACCGCCGGACGCCCGTTTTGATCAAAGCTGGGCTGGGCATCAACTAAATCTTCACCGGTCACCACTGGAGCTGCATCCAGAATGTAAAACCGTCCTGGTTCATCCAAAGACGGCAGCAATTCATTGCCAAATCCAGGGTCAGTATCGGCATCACTGGCAGGGCCAATCACCGGTTGGAATGTCAACTGGGCGGTTGTTCCGATCAGTTCTTTCAACTCAGCGGCTGACCCGATGCCGGGAACCTGTATCAATATTCGCAAACTGCCCTGACGCTGAATAGTTGGCTCACGGGTTCCAACTTCATCAATTCTTCTGCGAATGATTTCAAGAGCTTGCTTAACAGTTCGATCATTCGTGGCCGCCCGCTCTGCTTCTGATAATGTTAAAACCAGAACGTCATCTTCGCCGTAAATATCCAGATCGCGGGCTCCGGCGCCGGTTAATGTAGACACCGGCTGGCTTAATCCTTGAGCTAGCGAGATGGCTTGAGCCATGGCCTCGGGTTTCGATATACGCACCCTCAATTGATCTTTGGGACCGTTTTGCAATCGGATGGTGCCGATGGTGGCGCGTTCGGGGCGCAGGGTGTCGCGCAGGGTGGGCCAGAGGGCCTTCATCCGCGCCGTGTAAACATCTTCGACCTCAACCTCGGCCAGCAAATGCGCACCGCCGCGCAAATCCAGACCCAAATTGACCAGTCCAGAGGGCAAAAACGACGGCCAGCTTGGCGCGCCCTTAATCTCTAATCTACTGGTTTCAAATGCTTTTTGCGCATCATTATAGCCCTCGACACGGCTGTAAAACCCGTTCGGCAACGCCAAAAGCAAACCAAGGGCGCATAACGACCAGATTACGATCCGTTTCCATAGACCGATTTGCAGCATATCCCGCCCCCTTATTACTCGCTCTGCCGGTTTACGCTTTGTTGGCGGGTTCGGTTTTGCTCAGCACCTGGGCGATGGTTGACTGCACCACGCGCACCTTAACGCCTTCTGAAAGTTCAACTTCTAACTCGTTGTCTTCTTTCACTTTTACAACCTTGCCGATCAGCCCGCCTTGGGTGACAATCTGATCGCCACGACGCAGGGCGGTGACCATTGCCTGATGCTGTTTGACCTTTTTTTGTTGCGGCCGGATCAGTAAAAAATACATGATCGCAAAGATTAAAATAAGCGGGATAAATTGGCCAAAAGCGTCCATTGTCTGTCCTGTCTGTAAAACTTCACATTTTGCGCGAACCTATGCGCAGCGGCGGCTGTTTGCAAGGGGCGAAACGGCGCAAAATGGGGCATCTGTTTTGCGTCGGTATCGCGGCAGTATCGCAGTGGTGCCAATTTTGCGAAAGCGGAGCCGCATTTGGCTTGTAAAAACGGTTTTAACCAACGGTCCGCTCAACGCTTGTCTGATCCAAAAGACAGGTATCAATCCCCCTACCCATAGGCCTCGAAGTGGTGCATAAGGGCGCCAGTAAAAAGACTCGGCAATTATTAGGAGATTTTCAAATGCATGACATCCGGGCCATTCGCGATAATCCGACCGCTTTTGACGCCGCTTTGGCGCGGCGCGGGGTATCGGCTGTGTCCGCGTCCCTTTTGGAAATCGACAGCCGCCGCCGCGCAGCGATACTGGCCGCCGAAACCGCGCAGGCCGAGCAAAACAAAGCCAGCAAATCCGTCGGCGCCGCCAAAGCCAGCGGTGATGAAGCCGAATTTGAACGGCTGCGGGCCTTGGTGGCGGCGAAAAAGGCCGAAGTGGCCGAAATGAACGCCAAAGCCAAAGAAATCGATGGCGAGCTGGAAGCGCAGCTTATGGGCATTGAAAATCTGGCGCTTGATGATGTGCCCAAAGGCGAAGATGAGGCGGGTAATGTCGAACTGTGCCGCTGGGGCACCCCGCGCCAGATCAATAGCGCGCGTGAGCATTTCGAGCTGCCCGGCGTGGCTGCTGGGATGGATTTTGAAACTGCGGCCAAACTGTCTGGATCACGCTTTGTGGTTTTGCGCGGCGCTGTGGCGCGGCTGCATCGGGCGCTGGCGCAATTCATGCTGGATGTGCATGTGGAAGAGCACGCGCTGAGCGAGGTAAACACCCCGGTACTGGTGCGCGATGCGGCCATGGTGGGCACAGGGCAACTGCCAAAATTTGCCGAAGACAGCTATCAAACCACCAATGGCTGGTGGCTGATCCCCACATCCGAGGTCACGCTGACCAACACTGTGGCCGGCGAAACGGTTGACGCAGCCGCACTGCCGATGCGGATGACCGCGCATACGCTATGCTTTCGATCCGAGGCCGGATCAGCGGGTAAAGACACCTCGGGCATGCTGCGCCAGCATCAGTTTGAAAAGGTTGAAATGGTCACCATCTGCACGCCCGATAGCGCGCTAGAGGAACATGAGCGCATGACCAAATGTGCCGAGGCTATATTGGAAAAGCTGGACCTGCCCTATCGGGTGATGGTGCTGTGCACCGGTGATATGGGCTTTGGTGCGCGCAAAACCCATGATCTTGAGGTTTGGCTGCCAGGGCAGAACACCTATCGCGAAATAAGCTCGGTCTCGGTCTGCGGTGATTTTCAGGCCCGCCGGATGAATGCCCGCTATAAGCCCGAAGGCGGCGGCAAGCCTGATTTTGTGCACACGCTGAACGGATCGGGCGTGGCCGTAGGGCGCTGTTTGATCGCGGTTTTGGAAAACGGCCAGCAGGATGACGGATCGGTTGAACTGCCAGCTGCGCTGCACCCCTATCTGGGCGGCAAAACCAAATTGGCCGCAGACGGCCAGCTGGTCTAAAGCCCCCGCGCCGCTGCGTTAAAGATGTTTCTTTAGCCGCGACGGGGTGGATTTTTTACGGTTCTTATAGGGGTTTTTATCCGCTTGTGACCGCATATGCAGGCGGATTGGCGTGCCCGGCATATCAAAATCAAGCCGCAAAGCATTGACCAGATAGCGCGAATAGCTTTCGGGCAGTTTATCTGGGTGCGAGCACATCACCACAAAGCCCGGGGGCCGGGTTTTTGTTTGGGTCATATAGCGCAGCTTGATCCGCCGCCCGCCCGGTGCGGGTGGAGGATGGGCTTCGACCATGCCTGCAAGCCAGCGGTTCAGCTGCGCGGTGGTGACGCGCCTGTTCCAGACCTCATGCGCGCGCATCACAGCTTCGTGCAGCCGGTCAAGACCGCGGCCGGTTTTGGCCGATACAGTTATCAGCGGTGCGCCGCGCAATTGCGGCAATAGCCGCTCAAAGGCTTCTTTGAGATGCGCAAGCTTTTGCTGCTTTTCATCTTCAACATCCCATTTATTGACCGCAACAACCACAGCGCGGCCTTCGCGCTCGGCCAGATCGGCGATACGCAGGTCTTGTTGCTCAAACGGAATAGCCGCATCCAGCAAAACCACCACCACTTCGGCAAATTTTACCGCCCGCAGCCCGTCGCTGACCGACAGCTTTTCAACTTTATCCTGAACCTTTGCCTTTTTGCGCATCCCGGCAGTGTCAAACACCCGCATCGGCGTGCCCTGCCAGTCGATCTGCAGCGATATGGCATCGCGGGTGATGCCCGCCTCTGGGCCCGTTAGAAGCCGATCCTCGCCAAGGATTTTATTGATTAGAGTTGATTTACCGGCATTGGGCCGCCCGACCACTGCCACCTGCAGCGGCTTTTGCTTGGTGGGCAAGCGGTAGCTATCCGTGGCGTCTTCATCCACATCCACATCGGTTTCAGCGGCCTCTTCTTTCGCGCGTTCTTCAAACCCGTCGGCCAAAGGCATCAACATAGACAGCAAATCTGCCATCCCCTCGCCATGCTCGGCGGACAAGCGCAAAGGCTCGCCCAGCCCCAGTGACCAAGCTTCGATCACACCGGCATCCGCGGCCGAGCCTTCGCCTTTATTCGCCGCCAAAATCACATGTGCGGCCCGTTTGCGTAGAATTTCAGCAAAAATTTCGTCGGTGGGGGTTACCCCGGCGCGGGCATCAATCATAAACAGACAGATGTCGGCCATATCAACCGCCCGTTCAGTCAACCGCCGCATCCGGCCCTGCAGGCTTTCATCTGTGGCCTCTTCCAGACCGGCCGTATCAATCACCGTAAAGCGCAGATCCCCAAGCCGCGCCGCGCCTTCGCGCAAATCGCGGGTCACACCCGGTTGGTCATCCACCAGGGCAAGACGTTTTCCAACCAACCTGTTGAACAGGGTTGATTTGCCGACATTGGGCCGGCCAACAATGGCCAAAGAAAAGCTCATCTAGGCGCTCCGCTCATTAAAGAATTGCCGCATACACCAGTTTTAATCTAGCGGAAAGCGTGTAA
Source organism: Paracoccaceae bacterium (assembly GCA_902512685.1). Classification (GTDB taxonomy): domain Bacteria; phylum Pseudomonadota; class Alphaproteobacteria; order Rhodobacterales; family Rhodobacteraceae; genus CABZJG01. Next base: position 34,710 of record CABXKH010000001.1, read on the forward strand.
TTTGCCGTTTTTGGAGACAACATAAAGAACACCATCGGCGACAATTGGGCTGGTGGTGGCGCCACCGGGGATTTTCACCGTTTCAAGTTCCTCACCAGAGACAGGATCAAACTGGCGCAAAAGCCCATCGCCCGAAGCAACAATCAGCCGGCCACCGGCCAAAATCGGTCCATGATGGGCGATCACCTCAGTGTTGCGATAGGACAGAGAAGTTTTATCTGTGGGTAAATCAACCGCCCAAATGGTGTTTCCGTTGCGCGCATCAACCCGAACCAGTTGTCCGATATCATTGATCAAAAACACGGATCCGCCAGCCACCCAAAGCGGGGTCAGCGCGCCGTGCGGCGCTGTCCAAAGACGCGCCCCGCTGTCAAGGTTCATAGCCACCAAACGCCCTGATGCGTTGGCCGCATAGACCCTTTTTCGGGAAATAACAGGGCTTGCGCCGATGCCGCCGATGGTCGCAATGGCTTGGCCGCTGCGCGCGCCGGCCAAAGTGGCCGTCCACAGCACCAAGCCGCCTTTGCGAAAGGCCGCTTGTACATCCCCCGAGCCATAGCCAAAGAGCACCAGCTTGTCAGAAACTGCCGGCCCGGTGGACCCACGGCGCATGTTTAGATCACTAAGGCCGTCGATTTGCCAACGGACCCGCCCGTTATCAGCCTCGACCGCCCAACTGGTTGCGCCGCCGCTGACCACGTAAACCAGCCCATTGGAATAAGCCGGCCGGCCCGCGGCCAAAGCCATCAGCAATTGGCTCCATATCTTTTTGCCGGTTTTGGGATCGACAGCGACCATTTCACCATAGCCGGTGGTGACATAAATTCTGCCGCCCCCCGAGGCAAGACCGCCGCCATCAGCTTCCCCCGACTGTTCACCCGCAGGGGTTAAATCCAGCGACCAAAGCCGCGCACCGGCTGCAGAGGTTGCAACCAGAACAGAACGACTATCGAGGGTCACGATCATCCCATCAACCACAATAGGATCTGCAGATATGCGCGCACGCTGGCGGTCGCCCTGTCCAATTGGCGCAGACCAGCTTTTCGAAATCGACGCAGCAAGTGCGGGATGCGTGGCTCTGGTTTTAGGGGTTCCATGACCCTGTGGCCAACTGCGGTTATTTTTCTGCGCCGGAGCATCAAAAACTTTGGCTTGATTTTCCTGAGGGGCCTCAAGCGTTGCGCCGCCATCGGTTAAAATGGCCGTCACAGGCTCGCGTTTACCAGACAAAGCGATATCGGGGTCTGTACAGCCTGTGGCCACAAACGTCATCAATAAGAAGGCGGGTAGTAAAACGCGTGTCACCTTCAATGCTCCCCTTTTAATACGGCCTTAAAATAATCAATTACTGTTGGTCATATCCTGTCCCAAAGCAATCAGCAATTGGCGCGTACGCTGTTGCAGGTTCTGGGTTAAATCTGCGTCTTCCAAAAGTGCCTTAAGCCGGCCAATCGCCGCGTCCTGTTCGCCAGCCTGCAACTCTAGCAAAGCCAATTGTTCTTCGGCCAGAACACGGAGGGGTTTGCCGGGCTCAGCAAGTATTTGAAAACCTTCTCTGCGCTGCGCTGCATCAAGCGCCCCATCGGCATTTAAAAGCTGTTTAAAATGCGCCAAATCACGATAATCTTGTTTGATATCTTGATTGTTTACAATGGGCTGCAAAAGCGGCAGCACATCTGCGCCTTTTCCCTCTTGAACCAATATGCCCGCCTGTAAAATAGCCACAATTGCGGCCGCTTCGCCAGAGCCGGCTTGAATTTTCCCAAGTGCAGCGGCGCGCGTGTCCACATCTTCATTATCCAGCGCGGCCAAAAGCGCATCGCCCAAAGCCCGGGCGGCGGCCTGCTCGGCCGCGCGGCTATACTCACGGTAGGCAGCGCCGCCAACTATAAGTAAAACAGCAAGAACTGCGATCCAGCCATACCGGCGCATCAGCCCGAACAAACGGTCCCGGCGGACCTCTTCTGTTACCTCTTCGATAAAGCTGTCTGTTTCACTCACGGTCTTGCCTCATTGATTTGTTTGAAAATCTCTTACCTTGTCTAACCACAACTGCCAAGTCAGAAACGAAACCGCGGCGAGATAAAGGGATACCTCACCTTGCAACGGGCATTAGAAAGGTTTAATCTAATGACCTGGTTTAAACGTATACAAAACAAGTCTATATCAAAAATGAACTGGCTGAAAAAATCAGCATAACCCATCGAGTGCGGAAAAATAACGAATGCGAATAATATCTTTCTTGACGGCGATTTTGGTGACCGCGTTTCTTTATCTTCTGGTATTTGAAAGAGACGCGCTCAGTGCTGTATCCCGGGGGGCGCCGCTGAGCACCTTGCTCAGCGCTGTAATGGGCAATGATCCGGCCCCTGTAAACGCACAAGAGCCCGCTGAGCCAAGCCAAGAGAGCGCCCAACAAGACAGCCCTGCCACCGAAGATGACCCAATCGGTGAGGTCTTGATAAAAGTTGTTGCAGTAAAGTCAAAATCACAAGAAATCGACAGCGCCGTTATTCTGCGTGGTCAAACCGAGGCAGCGCGGCAAGTCCAAGTGCGCGCTGAAACCTCTGGTCAAGTCATTTCCGAACCGTTGCGTAAGGGCAGTATGATCAACCCGAACCAGGTATTATGCCAGTTGGATCCGGGAACGCGCTCAACAAGTCTGGCCGATACTGTGGCGCGTCTCGCCGAAGCCAAAGCCCGAGTGCCGGAAACCCAAGCCCGCCTTGAAGAAGCGCAATCGCGACTTGAAGAGGCGCAGTTTAACCTAAATGCGGCTGAAAAACTGGCCGAGGGCGGTTATGCCACTGAAACTCGGGTCACATCCGCACAGGCGGCTACCCGCTCGGCAGAAGCAAGTGTTGCCACGGCCAAAGCCGGTTTTGAAACCACCCGCTCGCGCATCCAATCGGCCGAAGCCGCTGTTGCATCGGCAGAAAAAGAAATTGAACGCCTCACGCTGCAGGCCCCGTTTAAAGGTATATTGGAAACCGACACTGCGGAAATCGGCAGCCTGCTTCAACCCGGATCTCTGTGTGCAACAATTATCCAAATCGACCCCATCAAGGTTGTGGGGTTTGTTCCAGAAAACGAAGTCCAACGGGTCCAGCTTGGGGCACGCGCTGCCACGCAGTTGGTGTCAGGTCAGGCAGTGTTTGGCAATGTCACCTTTATTTCGCGCGCCGCTGATCCGTTGACCCGTACGTTTCGTGTGGAAATCGACGTTGCAAACCCGGAGCGCAGCATTCGCGATGGACAAACCGCCGAAATCCTCATTGCTTCCGAGGGCAAAAAGGCGCATCTATTGCCGCAATCTGCTTTAACACTGAACGATGAAGGCAACTTGGGCCTTAGATTGGTAGGGGCCGGTGATATAGCAACATTCCAGGAAGTTGACTTATTGCGGGATACCATAGAGGGTGTCTGGCTTGCAGGATTGCCTGATGAGGTTGACGTAATTGTGGTGGGTCAGGAATATGTCAATGATGGTGTTAAGGTTGCGCCGACATACCGGGAGATGACGCAATGACTGGTTTGGTAGATTGGGCCGCCGAACGCGCCCGTATGATTATTGCCCTGATCATTGCAGCCCTGACTGCGGGTGTTTTTGCCTACACCGGCCTGCCCAAAGAGGGCGAGCCGGACATCCAAGTGCCTGTTCTCTTTATTTCCGTTCCGTTTCCGGGAATTTCTGCAGCTGACAGCGAAACACTCTTGGTCAAGCCAATGGAAACCGAATTGGCAGATCTGGCCGGGCTAAAGAAAATTTCCGCCTCGGCCGCAGAAAATTATGCAGGTGTGGCCCTTGAGTTCGAATTTGGCTGGGACAAAGCCAAAACACTGGCGGATGTACGCGACGCGATGAATTCTGTTGAGGCAAAATTTCCCGAAGGCGCTGATAAATATTCCATCAATGAAATAAATTTTTCCGAGTTTCCGATCATCATCGTTAATCTGACCGGCAATGTGCCGGAGCGCACGATGACGCGCGTGGCCGAGGACCTGCAAGAAAAGATCGAAAGTATTGATGCGGTGCTGGAAGCTGCAATTTCAGGCAATCGACAGGAAATGGTCGAGGTTTCGATCGATCCGCTGCGCCTTGAATCCTATAATGTCACCGCGAATGAATTGATCAGTGTTGTACGCAACAACAACCAGTTAATTGCTGCAGGCGAAGTGGACTCTGCCCAAGGAACATTTGCTGTCAAAATCCCTTCAAGCTTTGACGAGCCGCGCGATATCTATTCGTTGCCAGTGAAAACCAACGGGGACCGGGTGGTCACCTTGGGCGATTTGGCCACCATTAAACTGACCTTTGAAGACCGCGCCGGCACTGCACGCTTTAACGGAGAAACAACAGTTGCGTTGCAAGTGGTTAAACGCAAAGGCTTTAACCTGATTAAAACCGCCAAGCTAATTGACGAGTTGGTGCAAGCCGAAAAAGCCGCATGGCCGCAAGATTTGCGGGCGGCGATAAATGTTGGCACTTCAAACGATCAATCCCGGGTGGTTGACAGCATGGTCAGCCAGCTCGAAGGCTCGGTTCTGACGGCGATTGCCCTTGTGATGATGGTTGTTCTTTCTTCGCTTGGCACCCGTGCGGCATTGCTGGTTGGGTTTGCGATACCCACTTCATTCCTTTTGAGCTTTGTGTTGATGGGCGTCATGGGCATTACCATTTCGAACATCGTGATGTTCGGGCTTATTCTCGCAGTGGGAATGTTGGTGGATGGCGCTATCGTCGTTGTTGAATATGCCGATAAAAGGATTGGCGAAGGCGTTGGCCCGATGAAAGCCTATGTAGAGGCCGCAAAACGCATGTTCTGGCCGGTTGTCAGCTCAACTGCAACTACATTATGCGCCTTTTTGCCGATGCTGTTCTGGCCCGGTGTTGCGGGCCAGTTTATGGGGATGCTTCCGGTTACATTGATTTTCGTTCTTTCTGCGTCGTTGATTGTGGCGTTGGTATTCCTGCCAATTATCGGCGGTGTTTCCGGCCGGCTCAGCCGCATTTTTGAAAACGGATCGGAGTTTTTGCGCTCTTCTCTGCCATGGGCGGTGCGTGCCGCCCTAGTTCCGGTGGTCTTTTATGCTGTTTTCCTCAGTGCCATGCAGGTTGTAAACCCAGCCTATCTTTTGGGACTGGATCGTGACGCCATGGGCGTTATGGCGATTTTACCTGGGGCGGCCATGTTTATATTATCCGCCTTTGCTGGCTCAACAGTTCTTGGCTCGGTAAAAATCGAGCGGGCGGCCAAACGTGTGCAAGTGGGTTATCGTAGAACCGCATTTGGGTATTTCATCAAACTGGTGGCGGGCAATCCGATAATGCCACTGGTGACCATCGCTGCTGTGGCTTTATTCGCTGTCTCAGTTTTCACATATTACGGCGCCAATAACAAAGGCGTTGAGTTTTTTGTTGAATCCGAGCCTGAGCAGGCCATTGTGTATGTCAAAGCCCGCGGTAACCTTTCGCTCGGTGAAAAAGATGATCTTTTGCGTCAAGCTGAGGAAATCGTCATTGACCATCCTGGAATTGCAAGTGTGTTTGCTTTTGCAGGCTCTGGCGGATTGAACCAAAACACAGCGGGTGCCTCGACACCAAAAGATACCATCGGCCAGATACAGCTTGAAACCATCCCCTGGGAAGATCGCCGCGGGCGCCCGGAACTTGATGGCAATCTGGTGGTTGATGAGCTGACCACGCAGCTTAAGAAAATTCCCGGCATCCAAATTGAAGTTCTCGCCCTTGGCCGTGGCCCTGCCAGTAGCAAGCCAGTGCATTTAAGACTTACAGGTGATAATTGGGATGATCTTCTGGCCAGTACGGAAAAGATGCGCGCAGTCTTTGACGAAACCCAGGGGCTTAACCTAATCGAAGATTCGCTGCCTCTGCCGGGGATTGACTGGCAGATTGATGTGGATGTTGAAAAAGCCGGTCGCTATGGCGCGGATGTCGCCACCGTTGGCGGCATGGTGCAATTGGTCACCCGCGGCCTTTTATTGGATACGATGCGTTTAGACAGCAGCGATGAAGAGGTGGAAATCAGAGTGCGGCTGCCGCGCGAAGACAGATTTCTAAGCACGCTTGATACCTTAAAAGTACGCACCCAAGACGGGCTTGTTCCCCTATCCAATTTCATCACCCGAAAACCGGTTAAAAAGCTGGCCGAGATCAACCGGATTGACCAAAAACGCTATTTTGACGTCAAAGCTGCGGTGTTGCCCGATCTTAAGCGGACTGTGACGGACGAAAATGGTAAAAGCCGTGAAGTGATGATCAATGCAAATGAGCGGATTGCCTATTTAACCGAATATCTCGAGGCCAATCCGCTGCCTGCTGGTGTTTCTTGGGAATGGACGGGCGATCAACAAGACCAAGCTGAAAGTCAGGCTTTCCTGTCTAGTGCCTTTAGCGCGGCTCTTGCGTTGATGTTCATTATTTTGCTAGCCCAGTTTAACAGCTTTTATAATGCAACAATTGTTCTTTTGGCCGTAGTCCTTTCGACCTTAGGAGTATTGATTGGAATGCTGGTGATGGACCAAGCCTTTTCCACCATTATGACCGGAACGGGGATTGTCGCGCTGGCAGGAATTGTGGTGAACAATAATATTGTTTTGATCGACACCTATCAAGACCTGTCAAAATATATGCCGCGGGTGGAAGCGATTATCCGAACCGCTGAGCAGCGCATTCGGCCGGTGCTTTTGACCACAATCACCACTATGGCCGGCCTTGCCCCAATGATGTTTGGTCTCAGCCTGGATTTCATCGGCGGTGGATATTCAGTTGATAGCCCAACAGCGCTTTGGTGGAAACAGCTGGCAACAGCAGTTGTCTTTGGCTTGGGCATCGCAACGGTGCTAACATTGGTCTTTACCCCTGCGCTGCTGTCTTCCCGCGTCTGGGTCATTACCTATGCCAAATGGCTTGCCAATGCACTTCGGGTGCTGGGGGCCAACCGGCAGGCAAATATAGCACAGGATTGGGCCTTACGGCGCAAAGCAAAGCGTATAAAACAGCCCGAAATCATCTGGTCCGATTGGCTTGAAACTGATGGCAAAGACGCCCCGTTAAGCGTGAGCGCAACGCCGCTGCGAGCCGCTGAATAGGTCTAAATTATGCAGCAGTTTCTTTTTCCGACTGCTGCAAGGTCCACAGGTCATGATAGCGTCCTTTGCGGGCCAGAAGAGTTTCGTGATCCCCGCGCTCGACCACCTGTCCTTCTTCCAGCACCACAATGCTGTCCGCTTTGGCAACGGTTGATAAGCGGTGGGCAATCATCAGCACTGTGCGCCCGCGCCCTGCCCGATCAAGCGCGTCTTGAATTTCATGTTCGGTTTCGCTGTCCAAAGCACTGGTCGCCTCATCGAGCAATAAAATCGGTGGGTTTTTCAGTAAAGTCCGCGCAATACCGACCCGCTGTTTTTCACCGCCCGATAATTTAAGCCCTCTTTCACCCACCAATGTGTCATATCCTTGAGGCAAAGACTGAATAAAGTCATGTATTTGGGCATCTTTTGCTGCCTGTTCAATTTGCGCGTGGCTGGCGCCTTCACGCCCATAGGCAATATTGTAAAGAATGGTATCATTAAACAGCACCGTATCTTGCGGCACCACGCCGATGGCCTGATGAAGGCTGAGTTGGGTGACATCGCGTACATCTTGTCCATCAATGCACAGCGCGCCAGCATTCACATCATAAAACCGAAACAGCAGCCGGCCAATGGTCGATTTTCCAGAACCCGAGGGCCCGACAATGGCAATGGTCTGTCCCGCCGGCACATCAATGCTGACATCCTGCAAAATTTGCCGATCTGCTTCATAGCCGAATTGAATTTTATTGAACGTCAAATGCCCGCCATTGACTTTTAAAACAGCCGCATCCGGTTTATCCGTAACTTCAGTTGGATACTTTAGAAGATCAAACATTTCAGACATATCTACAAGTGCTTGCCGAATTTCGCGATAAACAAATCCCAGAAAATTAAGGGGCATTGTGATTTGGATCATATAAGCAGTTACAACAACAAAATCCCCAACGCTGAGTGTGCCATTTTGCACACCCATAGCTGCCATAACCATCATTGTGGTCAAACCCAGCGTGATCAAAACCACTTGGCCAAAGTTTAGCGCAGCCAACGAATAGCTGGTTTTTAGTGCTGCGTCAGCATAACCGGCCATTGCGCGATCATAACGTTGAGCTTCACGTTCTTCCGCGTTAAAATATTTAACGGTTTCAAAGTTGAGCAAGCTATCAATGGCCTTCTGATTTGCTTCTGTATCCTGCTCATTCATCCGCCGGCGTAATTTGACCCGCCATTCAGACACCGTGAATGTAAACCACACATAAAGCCCTATCGTGATCAGAACGACCAGAACGTACTTGAAATCAAGTCGGTAAAACAAAACGCTGGAAATCATCACCAATTGTAAAATCAAAGGTACGATAGAAAAGAGCAAAAATCGCAATAAAAAGTCCACGCCTTTGACGCCGCGCTCAACTATTCTACTCAGGCCTCCGGTTTTTCTCGTAATATGGTAGCGCATAGACAGGCTATGGATATGGCGAAACGTTTCCAGCGCCAATAGACGCAATGCTCTTTGGCCGACAGGGGCAAAAACAGCGTCGCGCAATTCCTGAAAACCACTTTCCGATATGCGGGCTATTCCATAGGCAAGTGTGATCCCAATTGCCCCCAGAATAAAGTTAGAGGCCTGACCACTTAAACTATCGACAGCGGCGCCTTGTAAAAGTGGCAAAACGGTTGCCACCACTTTGGCAAGTCCAAGCAGCACAAAGGCAAAAATAACACGTGCTTTAATCACTTTTTGACCGTCTGGCCAAAGATATGGCGTTACATTCTTTATAATTTTCCAAGCCGAGCGTTGCTCTTCTTTTGCGGAAATCTCTTTGTGATTTTCAGCTTCGGTCATAACCGTGGCCCTAACAACAAAATTAACGAAACAACATCAACATCAGATGAGCCTAACGTCGCTTACATACTGGATGCATCTAACCTCGGACTTAATCGGGCAACTGAAAAACTTGACCGGGATAAATAAGATCAGGATTGCCGATTTTATCACGGTTGGCCTCAAAAACCTGAACATATAATATGCCCCGGCCATAGCGGCTGCGTGCAATAGCCCAAAGGGTATAGCCAGGTTGCACTGTGATGACATTGACACGTGCCGGTTCGGCCGAGGCGGCGACCTGCTCGATCAGACGTTCACGGTTTTCCCGCTGAAAAGGTGTTTCCAACCGAGAGACCACTTTTCCGCCGGTATCCAATTGATCAATGCGCAGTGTATAGACCCCTGGATCCACGTCGGTCAGATCAGTTTTCCATTGACCTGCGCTGTCCAGCACCGTTGATGAAATGGGCGCATTATCCAGATATACCAGAACTTGCGCCGCCGGCGTGCCGCGACCCGACAAGGCCACCTCGCCCTTTTCGTCATAGCTGATGGCATCCAGCGCTACATCTGAGGAAGATTGATCCTCACTGCTTTGCAGCACCCTAACACCGTCTTGATCAGCGATCATAACGGTTGGGGTTTGATCGGTTTGCGCCTCTGGCGTGGCATCGACACCATCGGCCGCGTCTTTGCTTGCTGCATCTGTGTCCGCCGTTTGGGTGGGTTCTGCGCTGTCAGTGGCTGCTGGTTCAGCTTTATCCGTATTTGCATCGGCAGAAACGCTAGTATCGCTATCGGCGGGTTGCTCTGCATCTACGGTGCTGGCCGCTGTTAATATTTGTTCGGCTGTTTCGCTGCCCTCTGCTTCTGCCACGGAAGGGCTATCTGTTGCGGTCTTTTGCGAAGCCGGCTCTTGTGCGGTCGACTCTTGTAAGGTTGGCTCTTGGGTGCTGTCTTTGGTTGAAACTGCTGCAAGCTCTTCGACTGAGGCCTCACCCGCAGGCAAATCCTGCACAGTTTGATCCTGATCGGCTCCAACGTCGGAGGCCGCCACAATCTCTGCTTCGCTTTCAGCTTTGGGTTCGGCTGATTGCTCGGATGAGCTAACAACGGCGTCTTCATCCGTGGCGACTGTAGTCATTTCACTGTCTTGGGCTGCTGGAGTGCTATCAGTAGTATCAGTCGCATCTGCAGCGGCGATGACTGGCGCCTCTGTTGTGTCCTGTTCGCTTTGTGTAGACTCTTCTGCGGCGGCCTGTTGCGTATCTATCGTGTCCTCGCCGCTATCGACTGCAGGCTGCGGATCGCTTTGCGCATTTGTAGAGGCGGTATCTGTTTCGGTCTTGACCTCTGATAGATTTGATTCTTGCTCGTCAGGCGCATCGCTTGCAACAGCGCCGCTTTCATCTGGCTGCGATTCTGTTTTTGATGGCACATCAGCCTGGGCAATTTCGGTTTCTGCCTCAGCAGACTCTGGTGTATTTTCCGGCTCAGCTTGAGCGTCACTGGGCGCGGCGGCGGCAATTTGGGCCGGTGCGATAATGGCATCCTGATCGGATAAAATCTCTTGACCATCAACAATGCTGCGCAGTGACAACACCCTGACAGCTTCGCTATAAGGCAAATCAAACAGGCTGACAAAATTCCCCTGCCCATCTGCAAGCACGGTCTCAAACACCTCACCATTGATTAAAATTTCAACCAATTGAGCGGGCACGCCCCTGCCGGCGATCACCACAGCACCATCGCTGTCCACTCTAACCGTTTGTAAAGTAATTGAAGTTTCCGGATCGAGGCCCTCTTCAGGCTGATCTGAGGATGTGGCACTGCTCTCTTGCTCACTGTCCGCTTCGTCCGATGGTGCTGCATCGGGCTCGGTTGCCTTTTGTGCATCACTTTGCGGCGTATCCGCATCGGGTTCGGGCACGGCTTGTGGCGCCGGCTCTGGTGATTGCCCTGCCTCAACAGAGACCTCAGGAGCGGTTGGCGCGCGCTCTGTTTCCCCAAAAACAGAGCGGTAAAGCATATCCCCGGCTACAGCGGCTATTAGGAGCACGACCACAATGCCAATCAACAGCGAAGACTGCGACGATTTATTTTCCATTTTTATTCCCTGAAGGCAGCTTGAACCCCAATAAAGCGTTGAGCGACCATAGCGACACAGGCTAACATCGTCAAAAGGTGATATGCCGCATAAGGACTTAAAAATGAAAAAACTATCTGTCTGTGTCTATTGTGGCTCAAGAACAGGCGTTTTGCCCGACTACGTTACGCAAGCAGAGGCTTTGGGCCATGCGATTGCAGGTGCTGGCTGGCGGCTTATCTATGGCGCTGGCGATATTGGCTTGATGGGCGCTGTCGCCCGGGCCACTCAGCAGGCGGGTGGAGAAACTTTTGGCGTGATTCCAACGCATTTGGTTAAAGCTGAAGTGGGCAAAACTGATTTGACCCGCTTTGTTGTGACTGAAAATATGCATGAACGCAAAAAGGTCATGTTTATGAACAGCAATGCGCTGGTGGTGATGCCCGGCGGCGCCGGCTCGCTTGATGAATTTTTTGAAGTGCTCACTTGGGCGCAGCTTCAATTACATAAAAAACCGATTATTATTCTCAATATAGCCCAGTACTGGGATCCCTTAATAGCTCTCATTGATCACATGATCGACACCGGATTTGCCGACAACTCGCTGCCAAGCCTGTTTACCGTAACTAAAAGCGTTGAAGAAACGGTCGATTATATCGAGCGCCTGGCGGTTTGAAAGCTGGCCCATGTGTAAAGTGCCAATGCAAACCATATTAGCGGAAATGCAACTGCATGCCAGATAGACAGCGGCTCTAGGAACAAAACAGTTGCGCATAAAAACTGCAAGCTGGGGTTAATATATTGTAATATCCCAACTGTCGCCAATGCGACGCGCCGCGTGGCATAGGAAAAAAGGATCAGTGGTGTTGCCGTCATCGGACCAGATAAAATTAGCAAAAGGCTTATGGAAGCAGACTGGCCAAATTGACCGCCGCTGCCAGATGCATGGTAAAAATATAAAATCATCAGCGCTATGGGTGACAACAGCAAAACTTCAAGCGTAACCGTGACAATCGCTGGTATGCTAAGGGATTTTTTAATCACGCCATAAATACCAAAACTGACCGATACCGAGAGCGCAATCCAAGGAACCCGGCCAAGACCATAGGTCAATATTAGAACGGCAAATGCGGCCAACAGCACTGCGCTAATCTGGGCGCGGCTTAAGTTTTCACGAAAAAGAACCACCCCGAAAATTACCGACACAAGCGGGAAGATAAAATAGCCCAAGCTGGTTTCGGTGGCACGGTTAATTTGAATAGAATAAATAAAAACAAACCAGTTGAAGGCAATCATCAACGCCGCGATAAACAGTGTAGCCATAATATTTTTTTTGCCCAAAACCCCTACAGCACCACGCAATCGTCCCTGCATGAGGAGGATCAAAGCAAACAGCACCATCGACCAAAGCGTCCGGTGGGACAAAAGTTCGATCGGCGGCACACTGACCAGCATTTTATAATAAAGCGGCGAAAGCCCCCACACCAGGCAGGCAACAACCATCGCCAGAACACCTTTTTGAACCTCTGTTCTCAAGGCCCGTTCCATTGGCGGCGCGGCGCGCACACCTTGCAGGAATTTATATCAGAGTAAAAAAACAAATGGCCTGCCAAGATAGCTCTTGGCAGGCCACGCATAAACATGCGTTGGTCTGTCGGGTTACATCCGGCTGGCAACGTTGTCCCAGTTCACCAGATTATCTAGGAAGTTGCTCAAGTAAACCGGCCGTTTGTTGCGGAAATCTATGTAATAGGAATGTTCCCAGACATCACAACCAAGCAATGCGGTTTGCCCGTAACACAGCGGGTTCACACCATTTTCGGTCTTGGTCACTTTCAGGCTGCCGTCGCTGTCTTTGACAAGCCAGCACCAGCCAGAGCCAAACTGACCCGCGCCTGCAGCGGCAAATTGCGCCTTAAACTCATCAACGCTGCCAAAGCTGTCATTGATCGCGGATGCCAGCTCTGAGGGCATTGCCGCACCGCCCGGCCCCATCATTTCCCAAAACTGCATATGGTTCCAATGCTGGCTGGCGTTGTTGAAAATTCCATTTTGCGCAACCGCACCCGCGTCATATGTGCCTGTGATGATGTCCTCAAGGGACTTGCTTTCCCATTCGGTGCCGGCAATCAGCTTATTGCCATTATCAACATAGGCCTTGTGATGCAGGTCATGGTGATATTCAAGCGTTTCAGCAGACATACCTAACCCGGCGAGCGCATCGTGGGCATATGGAAGATCAGGAAGTTCAAAAGCCATATCGGGCCTCCTTCTTTATGTTAAAATCTTGATGCCCTAAATGGTAGCCTTAGATGCCATACGTCAAGAGGCAATACGCGTTTCAATCGCATTTTGCACCAAACTGGCTTTGCTGGTCGCATGGGCTTTGGCAAATTTGGGCTTACTTTGTCCAAACAGCTTTAGCTCCAAAGATCGACTTCACCGCCCAGGTGCGCTGCAGTGCTCAATTGATTGAACATAAATTCAGCAACCGAACGAAAACAGATCACCCGCGCTTCGGTTTCAGAAATCAGCCAGAATGCAGCTGAAATCTGCCCAAATCGCGTTCTGCGAAATGCGCCTGGAGCAAAATGGCCGGGGGCAAGATCAACCGGGGCCAGTTTGGCAATCACTTCGCGAACCTTATCGCCTGACAGGGTAAAACTAACCCGCGCATCAGACACATCAGCAACTAAGAAATGCCTTTTACCAAGCGATTTTCTTAGCCCAGCTTCCAACCCGGCCACCTGATCATAAGCCGTAAGGATCAAAAGCTCATCCGGGGACATCCAGCCAACGCTCATTTGACCGTCATGCACAATCTGGCAGCTTGCGGGCATATCTGTTGAAACAGATTTTTTCAACGCTGTTACAAAAGGCTTTGAGCTTAAATCCCCGCGCAGCGTCAACATCCCCGAAGGCGCATCCTCTGACACTGTGACATAGCCATCAAACGGCGTGTTGGCGTGAGAAATCGAATTAGACATTCTGCTTTTCCCCATCTTTATCATAAAACACCTGATCTACAATTTTTGCAGCCATGCGGGTGCCGTCGACCTTGGCAAATTCGATTGTTTCACCCATGCGCGAAGGTCCATTATGGACAAGACCCATGGCGATACCGCGTTTGAGCGTTGGTGAGTAATAGCTCGAGGTCACACGCCCCACCGTATTTACCTGACCATTGGCATTTTTGCCCGTCCCAACCGCATAGGCGCCGTCAGGTAGCACACTGCCGTCGATAGTTTCCAACCCGACCAATTGCCAGCGGTTCGGATCGGTCATATGTGATCGTTCCTGCGCCCGTTTGCCCAGAAAATCCGTTTTCTTTTTTGAGATTGCCCACTGCAAACCCAAGTCCTGGGGAATAACTGTGCCGTCAGTTTCATCCCCGATCATGATAAAACCTTTTTCAGCCCGCATCACATGCAATGCCTCGGTTCCATATGCCATAACACCAAATTCCTCACCTGCGTCCAGCAGAGCCTGCCAAAAGGCCATGCCTTGGCTGGCCGGAACCGCAATTTCATAAGACAGCTCACCCGAGAAAGAAATGCGATAGACCCGCGCGTCAAAATCGGCAATTTTACCATCTGCCCATTCCATAAATCCAAGCGCCTCTTTGCTTAAATCCATGCCGCCAAGTTTGTCCAATACTTTGCGCGCATTCGGGCCAACCACGGCCACCTGTGCATATTGCTCGGTCAGATTTGCGGTGTAAACTTTCCAGTCCCACCATTCGGTCTGAAGCCACTCTTCCATATGGGAGTGGATGCGATCAGCGGCGCCGGTTGTGGTGTGGCACAGGAATGTTTGCTCATCAATGCGCGCCACAACGCCGTCATCGCTGAGAAAACCGTTTTCACTGCACATCAGTCCATATCGGCATTTGCCAACCTTTAGGGTGCTCATCATATTGGTATAGAGCATATCCATGAATTTGCCGGCATCGGGGCCTGACACCAAAATTTTTCCCAGCGTCGACGCATCAAGCAGCCCCAAGGAATTGCGGGTTTGATTGATTTCGCGGATCACCGCCTGATCATGGCTTTCGCCAGAGCGGGGAAAACAATAGGGCCTGCGCCACTGTCCCACCGGCTCCATATAGGCGCCCTGCTCTTCATGCCAGGACTGCATTGGCGTTTTACGAATGGGCTGAAAAATCTCGCCGCGTGCGGCGCCGGCAATCGACCCCATAGAAATCGGTGTATAGGGCGGCCGAAATGTTGTTGTGCCAACTTGCGGAATTTCCGCGTTCAGCGCACCGGCAAGCGTGGCCAGACCATTGATATTGGACAGTTTGCCCTGATCCGTGGCCATGCCCAAGGTGGTATAGCGTTTGGCATGCTCGACACTTTCAAAGCCTTCCTGCGCGGCCAGTTGCACATCACTGACCTTCACATCGTTTTGATAGTCAAGCCAGGCTTTGCTGCGCAGTTTGATGCCTGCGCCTTGCGGCATCATCCAGACTGGTTGAATAGCCGCTTCTGCCCGTGGGCTTGCTTTGGGCGCTTTTGGGGTCTTTTTAGTGCCCGTCGCTGCGGCGATTTGGGCTGCTGCATCCTGCAACAGCTCATCCAAGCCAAAATATCCGTTTGCTGCACCCGCAACATATACGAAAGGGTTGCCATCCTGATCTAAAGGAGGGTTATGCACATCTGGACGAAAGAAAATTTCACGCTCGTCCCACAGCAGTTTCCCCCCGCAATGCGACCACAGATGAACTACCGGCGACCAGCCGCCAGACATCGCAACGCAGTCACAAGAAACCTCTTCTAAAACAGCCCCCTCGCCTGCCTGTGCGCAAATCGATACAGATTGCACCCGCTTGCCACCATGGACTTTGGCAATCGCTTTGCCGGTCTCGACCCGTATTCCGAGCGCCCGAGCCTCATCTGCAAGCGCACCGCCACCATGCGGGCGCGCATCAACAATCAAAGGCACCTCTAAACCGGCATTTTTTAGTGTGATTGCAGTGCGATAGGCATCATCGTTATTGGTTACAATTACGGTTCTATCCCCAACCGAAACGCCAAAATTTACCACATAATCACGCAGGGCTGACGCCAATATGACACCAGGTATATCATTTCCGGCAAAACTTAACGGACGTTCTATGGCGCCAGTGGCTGTAATAATGCGGCCAGCGCGAATGCGCCACAACCGGTGGCGCGGTTTTGCGTCAGAAGGATCATGATCGTTGATCCGCTCGTACCCTATCATATAGCCGTGATCATAAATGCCAGCGGCCATCCAGCGCGTGCGCAGCGTGACATTATCCATCCCTTTCAATGCGGTCATAGTTTGATCCACAAAGTTACCCACAGGCTTGCCAGCTATCTCGCCGCCATCCACGGGTGCACGCCCACCCCAGTTTGAGGATTGTTCCACCAAAAGAACCCGGGCACCGGTTTCACCAGCGGTTTTTGCTGCCTGCAATCCTGCAACGCCACCGCCAACGACGACAACGTCATAAAAGCTGTAGATATGCTCATACGTGCTATCATCAGTGTCTTTAGGTGCTTTTCCCAATCCAGCTGAGTAACGAATGATCGGCTCATATACATGTTTCCAAAACGGCCGAGGATGGATGAACATTTTGTAATAAAATCCGGCGGGCAGAAAACGCGCAAGAGAATTGTTAATCATACCGATATCAAAATCAAGGCTCGGCCAATGGTTTTGCGAACTGGCGGTCATACCTTCAAAAAGTTCGGTGGTGGTTATGCGCTGATTGGGCTCAAACTGACCACCTTCTCCGAGATTGACCAAGCCATTTGGTTCTTCAGAACCACTTGCCACAACGCCCCTTGGACGATGGTATTTAAAAGAGCGGCCAACCATCATTTGGTCATTTGCAAGCAGAGCCGAAGCGAGGGTATCGCCTTCAAAGCCTGTCATATGCTTGCCGTTAAAGCGAAACCTAATTTGTTTGTTTGTATCGATCAGGCGGCCGCCTGCAGAAAGACGCGTGCTCATGTATATGCCTTTGTACATTGGGCCAAAAAAGTGCCCACGAAAGAGCGCATAAGATCAGGAAAACCCATTACGAAAACTCCCGCCAAGACCATCCAGGACGCTTTTTGGAAATGGCTTTTTGGATGGATTTCGGCGGCTCAAGACTTTGCGCCTCATAGGTCCCGAAAACCTCAAGGGTCATAGTGCACCGAGCGGCGTGAAACCACTTGCCGCACCCGTTAGCATGACGCCAGCGTTCAAAATGAACCCCTTTAGGGTTTTCACGTTGAAACAGGTAGTCTTCAAAATCTGCATCCGAAGATCCCGGGCCATAGCGCTTAAGATGGGCTTCACCGCCGGGGCTCAATTCGGTTTCTTCGGCGTCAACGCCGCAATAGGGGCAATTAAGAATAAGCATACTGCAATCTCCCGAATGCATTGAGAACAGTAAAAAACACAAAGCATTTCATCAGTGCGCAACCCCTGCAGCAACGCTTTCGTCGATAAACCTGCCTTCTTTGAAACGGTCAAGCGAAAAGCCTTCGGTCAATGGCGAGTGGCCTTTGGCCATCAATTCGGCCATCCCCCATCCAGAGCCGGGGATCGCTTTAAAGCCGCCGGTTCCCCAACCGCAATTGATAAAGCAGTTCTCAAGCGGGGTTTTCGACAGGATCGGCGAGCGATCACCAGTCATGTCAACGATACCGCCCCACCAACGCAGCATTTTAAGCCGCGAGATGATCGGAAAGGTTTCCACCAAGGCCCGAACGGTTTCTTCGACGTGATGAAAACTGCCGCGTTGGGTATAGTTGTTATAGCCATCCGCGCCGCCGCCAATCACCATTTCGCCTTTGTCCGACTGGCTCATATATCCGTGAACCGTGTTGGCCATCACCACAACATCCATGCAGGGTTTGATCGGTTCAGACACCAAGGCCTGCAAAGCCACGGATTCGATGGGCAACCGGAACCCTGCCATATCTGCGAGCACACCGGAATGTCCGGCAACCACAACACCCAGTTTATCGCAATCTATCGCGCCTTTCGTGGTGTCCACACCGACGACTTTTCCGCCTGACTGGCGCACACCTGTCACTTCACACTTCTGGATAATATCCATACCCATATCCGAGCAGGCCCGCGCATACCCCCAAGCAACCGCATCATGGCGCGCAGTGCCGCCCCGCGGTTGCCACAGCGCACCAAGCACCGGATAACGCGGCCCGTCGATATTCATAATTGGACAAAGCTCTTTGACCTTTTGCGGCCCGATAAACTCGGTGGTAACCCCTTGCAGGGCATTGGCATGCGCTGTGCGCTGGTATCCACGCACCTCATGCTGGGTCTGGGCCAGCATCATTACGCCCCGAGGGCTGAACATGATATTATAATTCAGGTCCTGACTTAGGTTTTCATAAAGCCCGCGGGCTTTTTCATAAATTGCCGCCGAAGGGTCCTGTAAATAATTTGAACGGATGATTGTGGTGTTACGTCCGGTATTCCCACCGCCAAGCCAGCCCTTTTCAATCACGGCCACATTGCGGATACCAAAATTCCGACCAAGATAATAGGCAGTAGCCAGCCCATGGCCGCCAGCGCCGATAATTATCACATCGTATTTTTTCTTTGGCGCGGGACTCCGCCATGCGCGCTCCCATCCGGAATGAAAGCGCAACGCTTCGCGGGCCACAGCAAAGGCAGAATACCGTTTCATAAAGCCTAGCTCCAATTGATTAATTATCACATTTGCCTTGTGACAAAATATACAGGTTGCGCCGCACTCCAGTGCGTCACAAACCCAATCACTTGCGACATCTACGGCAGGTTTCTCTTTTGCCCTTTTTTCCGCGCAAAATCAGCGTTACAAAAAGCTTATCACAGCGGGGTCTGAATGACATTTTGGCTTTTTACCATTGGATTATCGAGCGTCATCGCCGGGTTTTTCATACTGGTGCTGCGCAGCGGGCGCGCGCAGCAAGATGGCAGTGCATCTGAGGTCAGTTTTTACAAAGCGCAATTGGCCGATGTCGAGCGTGATGCCGCACGCGGCATTATCGATCCGCAAGATGCCCAACAAATGCACGCCGAAATTGCCCGCAGGATTTTAAGACTGGATGGTTTGCAATCTGATGCCGCACATGCGGCACCGCTAAAACAACATATAATCCCTGGTTTGTTTTTGGCGCTTGCACTGATTGGCGGATCTCATCTGCTTTATCTGCAACTTGGATCAGCCTTTTATCCAAACTTGCCACAGGCCGAGCGCATTGAAAGAGCCACTCAATTGCTTGAAAACCGCCCAAGCCTTGCCGAATATGCAAGTTCTTTTGCCCCGCAAACCCAAGCACGGCAGATCTCAGAAGACTATAGCAGTTTGGTTGCAGAATTGCGCAGCGCGATTGCAGATAACCCGTCGGATTTGAAAGGCCTAAGACTTTTGGCCCGCGTCGAAGCTGGACTGCAAAATTATTCTGCCGCCAGTGATATTCAAAGCCGGGTTCTCAGCCAGCTTGGGGCGCAAGCCACCGCAGATGATTATCTTGATTATGCAGAACTGCTTATTCTGTCCGTTGGCGGTTATGTTGCGCCAGAGGCCGAAATCGCCCTAAGAGCTGCTTTGAAACAAGATCCGAAAAATGGCGGTGTGCTTTACTATATCGGCTTGATGTTTAACCAAAATGACCGACCGGATATCGCCTTTAAGCTATGGCGTGATCTTTTGCTAAAGAGCCCCCAAAACGCGCCATGGATTGACCCCATTCGCAGCCAAATTCAAGAAGTTGCTTTTTATGCAGGCGTTAATAACTTTACCCTGCCTGAGCAGCTGCCCACCACCGCTGTAACACCTGTCGCCCCTGCCTTAAGCGATGACACAATAGCATCGGCGGCCCAGCTTAGCCCCAAGGAACGCGATAACATGGTCAAGGGCATGGTCGCAAAGTTGTCGCAGCGGCTGCAGGATAAAGGCGGACCTGCAGAAGACTGGGCGCGTTTGATTTCAGCTTATGGGGTTCTTGGAGATGACACAGCAGTACAAAATACCTATCAATTGGTGGTGACAGAATTTGCAACAGATCCCGCCGCACTTGCGCTGTTGCAAAATGCGCTTAAATCCGCCGGAGACGCCCCATGATCTTTGAAGATATTGACAGCTTTGCTGCTGCTCTGTGCCCGTATCCGTCTTTAATCGGGCTTGATCTGGGCACCAAAACCATCGGCGTTGCCATATCGGACAGCCTGCGCCTCACTGCGACCCCGATTGAAACCATAAAGCGGGTTAAATTTACCGTTGATGCAGCCCGGCTGATGGAAATGATCACCGAACGTGAAATTGGTGGCATTATCCTTGGCCTGCCCCGCAATATGGACGGCAGCGAAGGGCCGCGGTGCCAATCCACCCGCGCTTTTGCCCGCAATTTCAGCCGTATTTGCGAACATCCAATCGGGTTTTGGGATGAACGTTTGTCAACTGTAGCTGCCGAAAAAGCGCTGCTTGAGGCGGATACTTCCCGAAAACGTCGCGCCGAGGTCATTGATCACGTGGCGGCATCCTATATTCTACAAGGGGCGCTGGATAGGTTGCGCTATATATCACAGAACTGAAGGCTACTGTTTTGAGTGATCAGATTTGGCAAAGAGATGAGATCGCATCGCCCTGCATCAAAATATGTATTGTGCATCCGGACGCGCGCATTTGCACCGGCTGTTATCGCAGCATCGAAGAAATCGGCACCTGGTCAAAAATGAGCCATGAAGACCGCGCAGCGATCATGCAAGAGCTGCCCGACCGCGCTGCTTCATTGAAAAAACGCCGCGGGGGCCGCGCTGCTCGGATCACGCGCAGCTAAAGCGCGCCGATTCTTTGCCAGTGGTCACGGTCATCGCTCAGTTGAATTTTAAACAGCGCTCCACAGTGACTTTGTTGCCAGCTCGGGGCGGAAATAGGCGATCATACGCCCCTCTTCGGGCGCATCGGCCCCGCTTTGCCAGGGGGCAGCCCCATGCAGGGCCAAACGGTGCACAACATAGGCTTCGCCCGGCGCTGCATGCACCAAGACCCTTTTGCAGCGCTCAAAAACCTGCCGCCGCGCGGCTTGATACACTTCAGTGACATCCACCTCGGCCCAGCTTGCAGCGTCGATACCGGCAAATGCCTTTTGAAAGACCTCGGCCATAATCAGATGTGATCCTTCCCAAACCACCATCGGGCTGGCAGCGGGCGAACAGCTATTGAGCGGCAAACCCAAAATAAAGGCGTGCGGTTCTTTGAGCATACGCCGCCGCTCCGGCCCCACCGCCAAAAGCCCATCCACATGCGCCGCATCACGGTTTTTACGGTATCTAAAGCCGGCTTCTGTATCGCCGATACGGGGTTTGGGATAGCCGGGATAGATCACTGACAATTGCGCCGGGTGAAACGGCAGATAATCCATTTCTGACAGCCAATCGATCACTTCACCGGCCAAAGAAACCCCGCCCAAAGCGCCCTGCCCGTCCGAGGCCAGCGCATCGACCCCGACAAACCATGTGCCTTGGCATTGCAGCCATTTTTTGCGCATTTCAGGCTGTGCGACAACCGCTTTTGCCTGTCTTAACGCCGCTTGCGCCCAAGCGGCTATAGCCGGGTCATAGGAAAACCGCCTCCAGCCTTTTGTTGTGAACACCTGCGCCTCCAGCCATGGTTTGGCGCAGCTTAGCGCAGGGGCTGCGCGTTCAGCAACACAGAAGGCCCAAAAAGGTTTACTTTATCGTGAATGTTTAGTCTTCTATTCGCCGTGCAACCGGCGTGCCAAGCGGCATGGTTTCAAACCCACGCCCCTGCATCAGCACACACATCACGCCTTTGCGATCGGTCCTTGCCGCAAACCAGGCGCGGATTTTTTCGTTGCGGTAGATTTCCATCAGATGGCCACTTTTTGATAGGCCACGAAATAAAACCCGATAGGCTTTGGTTTTTTCAAGCACCATTTGTCGCGTGTCACAGGCAAATGCTGGCGCCACCATCACCCAAATCATCAGCAAATATTTCATGCACCCTCCAAATTCCGCTGCGGCTATTTTGGCGGCAAGGGTTCAGAACTTGGTTAACCAAACGTGCGCAGGCCCACGCTCTTGGGCGCTCTGCGCTTTCGCCTATTGAAGTTGCTCGTTTTTTGGCTGTAGCGTGCTATAGAATACCCTAGGCACGAGCAGACTGCGAAAACAATGACACACACACTTTCAAAAATGATCTTGCAGCATCCAGATACCGCCCTGGCGCTGGGCGGCGTTGGAGCAGATTGGCTGACCTATGGCGCATTGCGGAAATTAAGCGTTGAGATCGGCCATCAGCTACACAGCTGCGGTCTTGGGCGCACAGATCGGGTTGCCATTGTGCTGCCAAATGGGCCCGAAATGGCGGCGGCTTTTATTACTTTGGCACAATGGGCGGTCACGGCGCCGCTTAACCCGAGCTATACACAAGATGAATTTTCATTTTACTTTAAGGACTTGGAGTCCAAAGCTGTTGTTTTGCCAGAAGGCTATAGCGGACCTGCCTTGAGCGCTGCACTGGCGTTGGGCACCATGGTTTTGCGCCTGAAACTCACACCGGAAATCGGCGCAGGTGGCTTTGCGCTTAGCGCCGAAGGCCCCGGGCTGTCTGGGGCAGACACCCGCGCTCCCCACGCAGAGGACGCCGCGCTTATTCTGCACACCTCTGGCACCACATCGCGGCCCAAAATTGTCCCGCTTCTGCACCGTAATATTTGCGCATCCTCGCAGCATATAGCCGCCTCGTTGACCCTGACAGCTTCGGATCGTTGTCTTAATGTGATGCCGCTGTTCCACATTCACGGATTGCTGGCGGCGGTTTCGGCATCGCTGTCCGTCGGCGCTCAGATTTTTTGCACCCCGGGGTTTGATGCGCTTAAGTTTTTTGGCTGGATGGCTGCACAGCGACCCACGTGGTATACGGCTGTGCCCACAATGCATCAGGCGATCCTATCGCGGGCAGCGCGCAATGAAAGTGTCATTGCCGATGTGCCGCTTCGGTTTTTGCGGTCGTCCTCTGCCTCTTTGCCGCCGCAGGTTTTTGCAGCATTAGAGGATGCTTTTGAGGCCCCTGTTATCGAAGCCTACGGCATGACAGAGGCCGCGCATCAAATGGCGGCAAACCCGCTGCCGCCAAAACCGCGCAAACCGGGCTGTGTGGGCATTGCCGCCGGCCCGCAAGTGCGCATCGCAGATGAGAGCGACAACAAGCTTATGGACGGGTTGGGCGAAATTGTCATTTCGGGGCCAAACGTAACGCCCGGATATGAAAGCAACCCGGATGCCAATGCCCAAAGCTTTTTCGAAGCCGGTGGCAATCGGTGGTTTCGTACCGGCGATCAGGGGCAGCTTGATTCTGAGGGCTATTTGACCATCACCGGGCGGCTGAAAGAGATTATTAACCGGGGCGGCGAAAAAATTTCACCGCGTGAGGTTGACGAAGTGTTAATGGATCATCCGGCAGTGGCGCAGGCCGTCACCTTTGCCGTCCCGCATGACAAGCTGGGCGAAGATGTGGCGGCTGCTGTGGTCTTGGCACAGGATGAAACTGCTTCGGAACAAGAGCTAAGCGGCTTTGCAAAACAGCGTCTGACGCGGTTCAAAGTGCCGCGCAAAATTGTCATTGTAGAGGAAATTCCCAAAGGCGCTACAGGCAAGCTGCAACGCATAGGCTTGCACAAAAAACTTGGATTGGAGCTGTGAGTTGACCAAGGTTTGCATTTTCGGCGCAGGGGCCATTGGCGGATATCTGGCGCATGCGCTGCATGAAGGCGGCGCCGAGGTATCGTTAATTGCGCGCGGCGGTCACCTGACGGCAATGCAGCAAAACGGCATCACCGTGATCAAAGATGGCTCCGAAACAACCTATAAACTGGCCGCAACCGATGACCCACACAGCATGGGACGCCAAGATTATGTCATTTCTGCCCTAAAGGCCCATTCCGTGGCGCCTGTAATGGATTTATTCAAGCCGCTTCTGGCAGATCACACCGCCCTTGTCCCCGCCGTCAATGGCATCCCATGGTGGTATTTTCACAAAGCCGGCAGCGGCACCGCGCTGGAAAATAAATGGCTTGAAACCGTCGATCCGGGCGGCGTGCAATGGAAAGGCTTTGGGCCTGAACGCGCCATAGGATGTGTGGTTTATCCAGCTTGCGAACTTGTGCAGCCGGGTATTATTGCGCATAAATCCGGCGATCGATTTAGCTTAGGCGAACCTGACGGACAGCGCAGCGAACGCGCTATGACACTATCGAAATTAATGCGCGACGGCGGTTTGCGCGCGCCGGTTAAGCCGCGCTTGCGCGATGAAATATGGATCAAGCTTTGGGGCAACGCCACGTTTAATCCAGCATCGACTCTAACCGGTGCGAGCTTGGATCTGATTGGTAATGACCCCGCCTGCCGGGCGGTCATCCGGGATGCCATGGCCGAGTGCCGGCACGTGGGCGAAGCGGTTGGCGCGCGTTTTAACGTGGATATTGAAAGACGGATCAATGCAGCGGCTGAAATTATTGGCCATAAACCCTCTACCTGCCAAGATGTTGAGCAAGGCCGACCAATGGAGCTTGACGCACTGACCAGCAGCGTGTTGGAATTGGCGCGCAGGTTGAATATTGCAACCCCAACGCTTGATGCTTTGGCTGCACTGGTGCGGTTGCAGGGCGCGGTATTGGGGCTTTATGAGCGCCGTCCAGAGATTGAGGCGGCTATCGTCGCCAAACCCAGAAATGGGGCATGAACATCGCTATTTTCAGTGCAGCACTCAAAAGCTCAAATTGACATATATTCACTAATAAAATGCTCGATCACAGGTCTGACAGATCGGGGAATATCAAGCGTTTTCAACTGTATAGGGGTAAGCACCGCAAAGTCTGCGCCTTCTCCAAGTGAAATTTGGCTGACCTGAATGCGTTCACGGGTGGTAAAAACATAAATCTGATCTACCAGCTCCGGTGGATCACAAACAAATTTCACAAAAGGTACAAGGCTTTGAAGGTCTAAGTTAATCCCCAACTCTTCTTTTATTTCCCGCGCACAGGTTTGGCGCAAATCTTCATTGCCCTCTACATGACCGCCGAACATGCTCCATCTGCCGGGGTGTGCAATATGCGTAAAGGGATCGCGGAACTGAAGTAATAACCGATTTCTTTGGTCCATCATCAAAAGCGCCGCGACGCGCTCTTGGCTGTATCCCTGTCATTCCCCTATGGTCGTAAATTCATTTTCTTCCAATGCCGCCACCTTAAATACCGATTAAATCTGTTGTGGGTATACCGCATTGAGTATCGGCGCTCAGGGAAAATATCAATCAAGTCTGGCTTTCAACGCCGCGTTTCACAATGCGATCCTCTTTTGAAATTTCCCCATCTTGATAAACGCTGCACAAAAGACCGCGCAGCCGTATGGGCCGGTATTTGGGGGTATTAATCCACTCGAAAGCCTCTGCACCATAGCGCGCCTTCCATTTGACGCAGGCGGTATTGAACACGCCCGACACCCGCAACACAGAGCTGCCAATTTTAAGCAAAGTTCCCGTGGGCATATTGGCCTCAGAGCAATCTAGATCAGCTATAATGGTATCGCCCGGATGCAGCATGTTTTGCGGATTAAACCGCACCGCATCATGTACCCTGAGCCCCAAAATAGAAACTTGGATCGCCGGATCGGGCGCGCCATCGGGCAATTTCATCCATGGCGCCTTTAGCCACCGCTCTCCGGTAATTCCGCCACGGCGCGTGACCTCGATTTGGTTGGGAAACTGGCGCGCGCCAAACCCGGGCCGAAAACACAAAGTCTCAATAGGCACATCATCTTTTGGCGCGTCTTTAATCTGTGTAATTGCCGCATCAAGAACGGCTTTTGTAACAAAATCCATTATTATGCAGCCGCCTGCCCCGTCACATGACCAAGCGCTTCTTCCACCAAATCAGTACCGCCAATATGGCCGCGCTCAGACAAAATCCGCCGCCAAGCCCGTGCCCCGGGCCGGCCGGCAAAAAGCCCCAGCATATGCCGCGTAATTTGATTTAGTTTGCCCCCCGATAAAAGATGCGCGTCAATATAGGGCAGCATTTGCTGCACCACTGTCACCGGATTGACCGCATTGCCCTGACCAAAAATGTGCTGGTCGGCGGCGGCCAGGATATCGCTCGGCTGATGGTAAGCTGCACGGCCAATCATCACACCATCCATGCCAGCCTCCAGAAACGACGCCGCCTGATCAAGCGATGTAATACCGCCATTGACCGATAGGTACAGCGCGGGAAACAAGCCCTTCATCTGTTGAACCAACGGATAATCAAGTGGCGGAATATCGCGGTTTTCTTTTGGGCTTAACCCCTGAAGCCAGGCTTTGCGCGCATGAATTGCAAAACGCCCCACACCTGCGGCAGACACCTGCGCCAAAAACTCGGGCAATATTTCCTGCGGCTCTTGGTCATCAACCCCAATGCGGCATTTTACCGTCACCTCAACATCCACGGCAGCAATCATTTCCGCGCAGCACTCTGCCACCAGTGCAGGGGTTTTCATTAATACGGCGCCAAAAGTGCCCGATTGCACCCGATCCGATGGACATCCCACGTTGAAATTGATCTCATCATAGCCGGCCTCGGCCCCTAGGCGCGCGGCTTGCGCCAGCTCTTTAGGGTCTGAGCCACCAAGCTGTAGGGCCACCGGATGCTCGGCTGCAACAAAGTCAAGCAAATGCAATGCGCCGCCGCGCACCAAAGCCGGCGCTGTGACCATTTCGGTATAAAGCAGAGCGTTTTTGCACAGCAAACGGTGTAGGTACCGACAATGGCGATCCGTCCAGTCCATCATCGGCGCCACGGATAATCGGGCCGCACGTTGAAGGGCGTTGGGTGCTAAAGTAGAGGTGCTTTTCATTGTAAACAGCGGTTTTTTTAAGGATTTAGCTCTTTTACACAGCTCAGTTGCCTTTTGTCACCCCTACAATGGACAGGTGACAAAGAAACAAAGATGGCTTAACAGCCAAACAAATACCCTATAAGAGTTTTATTCATGCACATATTCATCACAGGCGTAGCGGGTTTTATCGGAGCAAATGCCGCAAATCAGCTATTGGCAATCGGCCATCGGGTCACTGGCATCGATAACCTTAATGATTATTACGATCCACAGTTAAAAAAGGACCGCCTTCAACGACTTGAAGGAGACAATAAGTTCCAATTTGTCAAAGGCAACATCCAAGATCCGGGTATTTTAGCCGGCCTTTTTGCCGATGGCGGCTTTGATGCGGTGATCCATATGGCCGCGCAAGCGGGCGTTCGCTATTCCATTGACAACCCGCGCAGTTATCTGGACAGCAATCTGGTTGGCACATTTGAGCTTTTGGAAGCAGCGCGGGCCAATCCCCCAAAACATATGCTTTTGGCGTCAACTTCCTCTGCCTATGGCGCCAACACCGAAATGCCCTATCAAGAGGTGCAAAAGGCCGATCATCAAATGTCGTTTTATGCGGCCACCAAAAAGGCCACAGAAGCGATGGCCCATTCCTATGCGCATCTTTACGCTCTGCCGATCACAATGTTTCGGTTTTTTACAGTTTATGGCCCTTGGGGCCGGCCGGACATGGCACCGATTAAATTTGCCCGCAAAATTTTAGATGGGACACCCATTGATGTTTACAATCACGGCAATATGCGGCGTGATTTTACCTATGTGGATGATCTGGTTCGGGCTTTGACACTTTTGCTTGACAAGGCCCCGACCCAAACACCGATTGCCGATGTGGCCGATAGCCTGTCGCCTGTGGCACCCTTTCGCGTTGTTAATATTGGCAATAACAAACCTGTGGAACTTCTTGATTTTATATCTGAAATAGAAATGTCTCTTGGTAAACAAGCGGTGCAAAACCTCATGGAGATGCAGGCCGGAGATGTTGCAGCCACATGGGCTGACACCGCGCTTTTAGAGGCTTTAACCGGCTATGTTCCGCGCACAGATATCAAGATCGGTGTCAAAGCCTTTGTCGATTGGTATCAGAGCTATTATGGTTAAGGCTCTGGTCAAAGCCTCGCCAAACAGGTTATGAGAGCGCAAATATCAGGAACTGTACCAATGAGCGAAACAATTGATCACGCCCGCCGCGTTTTGACCATTGAAGCGGAGGCTTTGCAGCTACTTGCAAATCATTTGCCGGATGATTTTTCGTCGCTTACCGAAGCAATTCTGGCCTGCAGCGGGCGGGTGATTGTGTCGGGAGTGGGAAAATCTGGGCACATTGGGCGCAAAATTTCTGCCACGCTGGCCAGCACGGGAACGCCCTCTTATTTTGTGCATGCCACCGAAGCCAGCCACGGCGATCTGGGAATGATTATCGAAGGGGATTTATGTCTTTTGATTTCCAACTCAGGGGAAACTGTTGAACTGCGTGACATCGTTGCCCATACGCGCCGGTTTTCAATTCCCATGGCGGCTATATCTTCCAAAGCTGGCAGCACCTTGATGAAAGCGGCCGATTTTGCCCTGTGCCTGCCCGATGCACCGGAAGCCTGCGCCATTGGCATGGCCCCCACCACATCAACCACAATGATGATTGCCTTGGGGGATGCCTTGGCAGTCGCTTTGATGAAAAAGCGTAATTTTAAAGCCGAGAACTTTTCGGTATTTCATCCGGGCGGCAAACTTGGCGCGCAAATGGCCAGTGTTGGCGATTTAATGCATGGCCGGGATAAAATGCCTTTTGTCGCACCAGATACTTCTATGCAGGATACGTTGCTTGAGATGACCTCGAAAGGCTTTGGGGTTGCGGTTGTCTTAGATAACGGCCTTGTTTCAGGTGTTATTTCAGACGGCGACCTGCGCCGCCATATGCATCATCTGATGGAGAAAACAGCCTCTGAAATTGCAAGTCCGGACCCGATCACAGTTAAGCCCGATCTTTTCGCCGCCGATGCATTGCGTATTATGAACAATCATAAAATCGGCGTTCTGGTGGTGGTCGATGTCGACGGCATGCCCCAAGGCATTTTCCATATTCAAGATTTACTACGTGCAGGTGTTGTATGAAAACAGTCATCATCATCCCTGCCCGCTATGCCAGCAGCCGTTTTCCGGGAAAGCCTCTGGCGGCGCTGAAATTGGCCGATGGATCGCGCAAAAGCCTCATTGAGCTCAGTTGGGAAGCTGCAAAGCAAGTTCAGGGCATTTCGGAGGTTTATGTGGCAACGGATGATGATCGCATCCGTAATGCGGCGATTGAGTTCGGCGCCGAGGTGATCATGACCAGTTCAAACTGCGCCAATGGCACAGAACGCTGCGCCGAAGCGCTTGAGAATGCAAAACTTGATTCTGATCTGGTGATTAATTTACAAGGCGATGCACCGCTGACGCCGCCATGGTTTATTGAGGCGCTGATTGATGCCATGCGCAATGATCCCGCGGCTCAGATGGCGACGCCTGTGCTGCAAGTTGATCCCATGACCTATGGGCTGTTCACAGAAGATCGCCGCAATGGCCGCGTTGGCGGCACAACGGCAGTTTTTGATCGCAGCAACAACGCGCTTTATTTTTCCAAAGAGGTTTTGCCGTTTCTACAGCTTGATCATCTGGCCGATAAAGCGGATATTCCGGTCTACCATCACGTCGGCGTTTACGCCTATCGGCCCGAGGCACTAAAGGCCTACATGCAATGGCCAGAGGGCCGTTTGGAAAAACTCGAAGGGCTCGAACAGCTCAGATTTTTGGAAAATGCCGCACAGGTTAAATGTGTTGAAGTAGATGCCCGCGGCAAGGTCTTTTGGGAGTTAAACAACCCAGAAGATATCGCCCGCATTGAAAAGGTTTTAAAGGCATAGGCATGCAACAAAAAACTGTTAAAGTTGGTAATATTAAAATTGGTGAAAATCATCCCATTGCGTTTATCACTGGCCCCTGCCAGCTTGAAAACCGCGATCATGCGATGATGATGGCCGATAAAATTTCAAACCTTTGCGCAAAAAATGGCGCGCAGTATATCTTTAAAGCCAGCTATGACAAAGCCAACCGGTCTTCGATTTCATCTGCGCGCGGGATCGGTATGGATGAAGGCTTGCGGATTTTAAACGATATTTCGCGCGAATTTAACTGCCCCGTCATTACCGATGTGCATGAGGCAAGCCAATGCAAGGCGGCAAGTGAGGCTGTTGATATTTTGCAGATACCTGCCTTTTTATGCCGGCAAACCGATCTGCTGCTGGCCGCTGGAAAAACGGGAAAGCCCGTCAATGTCAAAAAGGGTCAGTTCATGGCCCCTTGGGATATGTGGAATGTTGCGGAAAAAATTGCCAGCACCGGCAATCGGGACATTCTGCTGTGCGAACGGGGCACATCATTTGGATATAACACTTTGGTCAATGACTTTCGCGGCCTGCAAACCATGGCTGAAACAGGGTATCCAGTTATTTTTGACGCCACCCATTCGGTGCAGCAGCCCAGCGGGCAAGGCAATACATCTGGTGGTGAACGGCAGTTTGTGGCAGGATTGGCCCGCGCTGCCTGCGCCATGGGGGTCAGCGGTGTTTTCATTGAAACCCATCAAGATCCTGACAATGCGCCCTGCGACGGCCCAAATATGATCGCAATAGATCAAATGGGGGCTTTGATGGACGATTTGTTGGCCTTTGACGCGCTGCGCAAGGGGTTATAAGCAGTTTACTCTGTTTAATAGGGATGGGGTTATCATAGGTCCCGTTCGCCTAGGATATTAATGTAGTTGGCCGCAAAGATAATCCCTGCCCCCAAAATCACCAGCGCATCCACAGGTTCAGAATAAACGACGAATCCAATCACAACGATGGCCGGTAAACGAATAAAGTCAATCGGAGCAATCAGCGTGGCAGGTGCAAGCGAAAGCGCGGTGGTCAATGAAAAATGGGCGGTCAGGCCAGCACAGGCAATAAGGATCACCCAAGGCAGGTTTGGCGCGGATGGCAGAGCTATATCACCATCATAGCCGGCACAAACCACCCCAAAGCCGAGTTGAAAAAGCGTCATATAAAAAAGCACGGTTAGAATTGTTTCGCTTTGCGTTAACTTCTTGGTCAATACAATTGAACCCGCAAAACCAATCGCCGCAAGCGCGGCGCTTATGACCCCAAACCCCAGCCCCGACAACGCCGGTTGGGCGACCAGTAAAGCGCCGCCGAAGCCGATGAGACCAACTGTGATTTTTTTACGGGTCAAGCGTTCGCCTAGAATAAACGGTGACAAAATTAAAATCCAAAGCGGCGTGGTAAATTCCAGCGCGAACACCTGCGCAAGCGGGATCACAGTGATGGCAAAAAACCATAGGTTCTGGCCAGTAAAATGAAACAGGTTCCGGATCACATGAATACCCATATGGCGCCTTGATATATTTTTACGTTCACCCCGGACAAAAATAAATCCAAGCACCAGTAAAAATCCGATCAGGCTGCGAAACAGCATGATCTCAAAGGTATCAAGTTGTAAACTTACCGCCCGTTCGGCCACGGCCATTGCCACAAAAGAAGCAATTGCGCCGGTCATATAAAAGAACGCCTTGGTATGCTGGACTTGGCGCTGTGCCATTAAATTACACCTTAACCCGTTAGCGCCAAAGAATGCCTTGAGCTATCAAAAGCAGAGAAATTCGGCCGTGCGGCTTTCTTGCCGAGTTAAAACGACCTCCTGTTGGATATAAACTAATCAAATATTTTTCAATCACTTGTTTTGTGAATAATCTTGCATTTCATGCATTACCTTAATCAAGGCTGGTTTAAAGCCTGTGGCATTCGTGAAGCGTCGTGGCTAAATCATGCACTTTTGTGTGAGATAAGATTTGACCCGCGCCGATAGTCTGGCTACCTAGCTAAAAAACCTTTGGGAAACCGGCATGATCTATAACTCTGCATCGCATTGGCACGGAGCGCAGCATAAACGCGTGATGCTCTTTGGTATGTCAGGACTGGGTAAAACCCATGTTTCCTCGCTTTTGCGTGGCTCGGGAAACTGGTTTCACTATTCCGTCGATTACCGTATCGGCACGCGGTATATGGGTGAATATATCGCCGATAGTTTCAAGCGGATCGCCATGCAAAACCCTGAGCTGCGCGATCTGTTATTGTCGGATTCAATTTATATCGCGTCTAATATCACCTTTGATAATTTAACGCCGCTGTCGACATATTTGGGAAAACCCGGCGATCCAAGCAAAGGGGGCCTGAAATTTTCGGAATATTTGCGGCGCCAAGAACAGCACCGGCAAGCGGAAATATCGGCGTTGATGGACACCTCTCGCTTTATATCGCGGGCAGAAGAGATTTATCATTATGACAACTTTATCTGTGACACCAGCGGATCTATCTGCGAGGTGGTAGATCCTGAAAACCCAAATGATCCAATTTTAAGCGCGCTGTCTGATCAGGTTTTAATGGTCGCAATAGAAGGCTCGGAAAATCATACAGCCGAGTTGATCAAAAGATTCGATCGTGCGCCCAAGCCGATGTACTATCAGCCCCAGTTTCTGGCGGAAAAATGGGCGCAGTATCTTGCCCTGAATAAGGTTGAAGACACATGCGTAGACCCAAATGATTTTATTCGCTGGGCCTATGCGCAGGCTTTGGCACATCGCAAACCGCGCTATGCTTCGATGTCAAAATGGGGCGTCAACATTACAGCTGACGAAATAAGCCAGGTGCAAAGCCCCTCGGATTTCAATAATTTGATTGGCGCAGCCCTTGATCGTCATACGGGCAATCAATAAATTTCTAAATACCTTTATAGGACCAAAGCAAATGCCGATTAAAATTCCCGCCGACCTTCCTGCCTTTGATGTGCTGACGCGCGAAGGGGTCATGGTGATGGGTGAAGATCAGGCATCGCGTCAAGACATCCGGCCTCTTCGCATTGGCCTGTTAAATTTGATGCCCAAGAAAATTCAAACAGAAAATCAATTTGCCCGCTTGATTGGGGCAACGCCATTGCAAATTGATCTGTCCTTGATCCGTATGAGCGAACATCAGACAAAAAACACCGCCGCCGATCATATGGAAAGCTTTTACCGGCCATTTTCTGAAGTGCTCGCAAGCGATGAGAAGTTTGACGGTTTGATCATTACCGGGGCTCCGATTGAACATTTGCGCTTTGAGGAGGTGTCCTATTGGAATGAGCTCAAAAGCGTTTTTGACTGGACCCAAAGCCATGTCCATTCAACCTTTGGAGTGTGCTGGGGGGGAATGGCCATGATCAGGCATTTCCATAAAATCGACAAACAGATGCTAGATGCCAAGGCGTTTGGTTGCTTTCGACACAAAAACCTAAAATCGAACTCACCCTATTTACGGGGGTTTTCAGATGATTGCGTCATTCCTGTCAGCCGCTGGACCGAAATTCTTCAATCGGATGTAAAGGCTGAGCCGGCACTTGAAATTTTACTGGGCAGCGATGAGGTCGGCCCCTGTTTGATCGAGGATACGGCCCACCGGGCGCTTTATATTTTCAATCATTTTGAATACGATAGCGACACGCTTAAGCAGGAATATGATCGCGATATATCCGAGGGGCGCGCAATCAATGTGCCCAATAATTATTATCCTGACGATGATCCCAGCATGCCGCCCCAAAACCGCTGGCGCAGCCATGCGCATTTGCTTTACGGAAACTGGATCAATGAAATCTATCAATCAACGCCCTACGATATGAAGGATATCGGAACTTAAAGCACCCATGCGGTATCATTTCCCAACACCTCTTGTGGGGCATGATTGATCCCGCCGCCAAACCTGCTGGATTGCGCTCATCCCAATAAACCCCCATATTATAAATAAATCAGGAACTTAAAATGCCATCGCCTCTCTTAGGTCCAACTCGTATGATTGTTTTACACACAGCAACAGAAGCTAATTCTTCAACAGCGCGTGGATTCATCCGGGCGGTTTGGGGTGTAAAATTTAGGACATCGGATGCCTAAGCGCGGCTATCATCACGGAAACCTTCGCCAAGCATTGATCGAAGCTGTGCTGACCTTGATCGAGGTGAAAGGCCCGACAGGCTTTACCCTGTCCGAGGCCGCCAAACTGGCGGGCGTGACCCCTGCGGCAGTCTACCGTCATTTTGAAGGGCGCGAAGATCTCATCGCAGAAGTGGCGCTGCAAGGCTATGAAATTTTTGCAGATTTGATGCAATTTGCCTATGACAGCGGTCAACCTTCGGCGCTGGGCGCATTTGAAGCGACCGGGCGGGCGTATCTGGCATTTGCGCGAAAATATCCCGGCCATTACATCGCAATGTTTGAAAGTGGTATTTCCGTTAATCGCACCCCGGAACTTGCGGCCACTTCAGCCCGCGCGCGCAGTGTTCTTGAACTTGCAGCAAGTGATCTGAGCCAACATATACCGATTGAAAAGCGGCCACCGGCCTCTATGTTCAGCGCCCATATTTGGGCTCTGTCGCATGGGGTTGTGGAATTGTTTGCGCGAAATTCCCCAGGCGCTGTCAGCCCCTTTGCCCCGGAAGACCTGCTTGAAACTGGAATTGGGGTCTATTTACGCGGTTTGGGATTGATTGATAAGGATATCGACTAAGTCGATTTTCGCACCAAAAAAAGCCCTTGCAGGAAAAATCATAGTTTTCAAAAGAGTTTCAAATATCCAAGTCAGTTTAAGGTACTCTTAAATAAGCCTGCTTATAAAAGCCCAGTATTCCGCGCCAACACGACTGCATGCGTGCGATTAGTAGCTTTTAATTTCTTACAAATTGACATGACGTGCATTTTTACCGTGCCCTCAGACAACCCCAAGGCAGCGGCAATCTGTTTGTTTTTGTTTCCATCTCCAAGCAACTTTAACACTGTTGTTTCACGGCCGCTTAAGGGGCTTTTGCTGACCACTTTCATTTCGGAATGTTGCTTGAGCAAATCAAGGGGCATATAAATTTCACCGGCATGGATAAAACGAATTGAATTTGTCAACGAGTTGATCGGCTGCGCTTTGGAGATTACCCCAGCCCCCCCAGCGGCCAGAACCTCATCCATCAAATGTCGGGTGGCGTGGCCGGTAATTATACCAACAGGCGCCGAGCCTCCGCATAATTCCAACATTTTAGCCAAGCCCTTTAGACCGTTCATGCCCGGCATTTGATAATCAAGTAAGACGATATCAAAAGGGCCGTGGGTTAGAAAAACCTCAAATGCTTCGGTTGCAGATGAAGCCGTTGTGACAGCCATATCACTTTGCTGGTCTAAATACATACGTGCAATATCAAGTACCATTTCATGATCATCTGCGATCAGCAGTTTAATCACGTTTGACTTGGTTTCATCACCACTTTTAGTAAAATTATCAAGTAACATTAATCCACCTAACGTTTTCTTATAAGGGTTTTACTATCTGACTTATGTTTTTTATGATCCTGTATAACTTCAATAGCTTGTATAACTCTGGCACTTAAAAAAACCGTTTGGTTTTTACATTTGTATTGATTTTTTGATTTGTCATCAGGGTATATTTTATTTGATGACAAGTTTATTTACAACTCACGGTTTTTCCATTCAATTATATAAAACCTCCAAAATTTTACTCAAAACATTCAAATTTCCACTGCATTACTTAGCTTGAAATTATAAATTAACTGCATTTTCCAGATAATATAGTAAACAACTTCAAGGTTAAATGCTGGCGGAAATCAGATCAAATTTTAGCTAGCACGATAATTCTATACTCATTTTCTATATCTTCCAACTTTAAATTGTATACTGATGTATATTTTTAAAAAGTTCCAATTCTTTTATTACTTATATCTTTAGAGTTGTATTTGACACTTAATCTCATGGAATTATTAAAATTGTTTTTCTAGACTAAAATTGGAATAACTAAGGATTATGGATAGTTTATTGAAAGTTAGTGTAAACTCAGAATTCAAGACTCTGAAATTTTTCTACCAATTTCAGGCAAAGACAGTCACATAAGTAATTCTGCTGATTGTCACCCTTCTAACAGTGCCTATATGCGATCTATCATCACAATTATGTGCATTCGAAAATAAAGAATTGTCAAATTAGGTTAGATGATACTTTTTAGGGCATCCTTCAGGTGAAAGGTCTTTTGATGAATAGATATTTGCTTTTAGCACCTTTTATATTGACTGTGAACGCTTGTGGAACAGTGGGGTATGAAGCCGAAAAAAGTTATTGCACGGCGCTGTGGATAGAAAAAATACCTGAAAATCCACAGCAGCGCCTTACAACGCGCTACCGTTATGAACTGCAACCGACGGGCGATTTTAATTATAAATTGGACCAAAATGGGAACTCGGTGGCGGTGCCTAACTATAATCGGGTTAGGATCCCCTATCCGGTTGTTGAGAGCGTTGATCTTAATGCAAAGCGGCGCAACAGCCATATAACAGCCTGTGCAAAACGCGCCTGTCAGGCAAAATTTGGAAATCCTGCCTGTGAATAGGTAACAGGGGATTTAGGCTTTGAATATTCATTCGCACAGGTGTTTTGTCTGTTTGCGACCAGCTGTCGCAAATTGAACAGATTGAATAAATGCTTGCTTGTTAGCCTGTTCAAAACAGTGAGCAAGACAAGATGCAAGCGGAAGCCTCAAAAATTCAGTTGGTTGTGATCACCATTGGCGCTGATCGCGGTCGGGCGGCCAGAGGAGGCCCCGCCGCGCTGTGACATCCCGCAACGCCTTTCTAAGTTACTGATTTTGGGAAATTTACATGACTGATAATTTATCTCGCCGCGCCGGTGGGCGCTCTGCCCGACGTTCGGCACGCTCTGCGCCGTTGGCCGAGCATCTAAGACCCGTCCGCCCCGGCATGCCCGGGGGCAAATACGCCCCGCTCACTGCAGAAAATGAACAGCGCATCCACCATGCTGTTCTGGACGCACTTGAGCAAATCGGATTGGCCGATGCCCCCCCGAGCGGCATCGAGCACCTTACCCGCGCCGGTGCTATTTACGGTGAGGATGGCCGCATCCGATTTCCGCGCGCGCTGATTGAAGACACCATCGCCTCGGCCAATCGCTCTATCACACTTTATAGCCGCGATGGACGCCATGATTTAGAGCTGTCAGGTACCAATGTACATTATGGAACTGCCGGAGCAGCGGTTCATCTGGTGGATGTGGATGGCCGCAATTACCGCGAATGTACCGTCCAAGACCTCTTTGATGCCGCTCGGATCACAGATCAACTTGATAATATCCATTTTTTACAACGCCCAATGGTTTGCCGCGATATTACTGACAACCGTGAAATGGATCTAAATACGATTTATGCCTGTTGCTCTGGCACCTCCAAGCATGTTGGGACATCCTTTACCGAACCGGCATTTGTGGCCGATGCCCTTCAAATGCTTCATATGATTGCCGGCGGGGAAGACGCATGGCGCGCGCGTCCATTTTTGTCGAATTCAAACTGTTTTGTTGTCCCTCCGATGAAATTTGCCACCGAAAGCTGTCTGGTGATGGAAGAATGCATTCAAGGCGGGCTGCCGATTTTGCTTCTAAGTGCAGGCCAGGCCGGCGCCACGGCGCCCGCGCCTATCGCGGGCGCAATTGTTCAGGCGGTGGCCGAATGTCTGGCCGGTTTGGTCTATGTAAATGCGGTAAAGCCCGGTCATCCGGCGATTTTCGGCACCTGGCCATTTGTATCGGATCTACGCACCGGCGCCATGTCGGGCGGCAGCGGAGAACAGGCACTTCTTAGTGCTGGCTGCGCCCAAATGCACCGGTTCTATAATTTGCCCGGCGGTGCAGCGGCCGGGATTGCGGACGCCAAACTGCCCGACATGCAGGCCGGCTGGGAGCAGGCAACATCAAATGTCATGGCGGGTCTGTCGGGGCTTAATATGGTTTATGAGGCCGCTGGCATGCATGGCTCACTTCTTGGGTTCTGCCATGAATCCCTGATCTTGGGCGATGATCTTATCGGTCAGGCTTTGCGCTGCGTGCGCGGGATCGAAGTCAATGAGGATACTGTTAGCCTTGAGGTAATTAAAGAGACCTGTCTTGAAGGGCCTGGGCACTATCTAGGATCAGGTCAGACCCTTGCATTGATGCAAACGGAATATATCTATCCCACGCTCGGAGATCGCTCATCGCCCAAAGAATGGGACGAATTGGGCAAGCCGGATTTGGTTGAAAAAGCAAAAGCGCGGAAAACAGAGATATTAAACGCGCCCTCAATCGCCCAATTCGGTCCCGATATTGAGCGCGATATCCGCGCTGCATTTACCATACATTTGCCCACGTCAGCATAGATACCTATCATCCCAGCCAGACGGGGGCCCGCCCCCGCACCCCCGGGAGTATTTTGGCAAAAGAAAAATAAGGACCGGTTTTTGAGCTGCATCGCGTGCAAATGTTGGGTTTTAAAACTTATCGCGTGATTGCTCTGGTGTTTTGCCAAAAGAGGCGATAGGGCACGCGCAACAAAATCATTTAAGGACGCCGAAGATGGATTTGCGCAATATTGCGATCATCGCCCATGTTGATCATGGAAAAACGACATTGGTAGACGAATTACTGAAGCAGTCAGGCGCCTTTCGGGCCAATCAGGCCGTCGCCGAGCGGGCCATGGACAGCAATGATCTTGAACGTGAGCGCGGGATCACAATTTTGGCCAAAGCCACTTCAGTGGAGTGGAAAGGCACGCGGATCAACATCGTGGACACCCCGGGCCATGCCGATTTTGGCGGCGAGGTGGAACGCATTTTAAGCATGGTTGATGGAGTTGTCTTGCTGGTGGATGCTGCCGAAGGTCCCATGCCGCAAACCAAGTTTGTCACATCTAAGGCCTTGGCGCTAGGGTTGAGACCTATCGTGGTTTTGAATAAGGTCGATAAGCCAGATGCCGAACCGGATCGCGCTCTTGACGAATGCTTTGATCTATTTGCCGCGCTGAATGCCAATGAAGATCAGCTTGATTTTCCGCATTTGTATGCCTCGGGGCGCTCGGGGTGGGCAGATCACACGCTTGACGGAGCTCGACAAGATCTTGCGGCGCTGTTTGATCTTGTGGTCAATCACGTACCGGCGCCGCGACAGGTTTCACGTCAGGATGAAGATTTCCGGATGCTGGCCACCACCTTAAGCACAGATCCTTTTGTCGGTCGGATTTTGACCGGCCGGGTTGAAAGCGGGCGGCTGAAAGTCGGCGCAACACTGCAGGCTTTGAGCCGCGTGGGCCAAAAGATAGAACAGTTCCGGGTCACAAAGATCCAAGCTTTTCGCGGGCTGTCCCAGAGCGATATTGAAGAAGCAACTGCCGGGGATATCGTAACGCTTGCGGGTCTGTCCAAAGCAACCGTATCTGACACGCTATGCGCATTGGCAGTTGACACACCACTGCCGGCCCAACCTATTGACCCGCCGACTATTTCGGTCACCTTTGGCATCAATGACAGCCCACTTGCGGGGCGTGAGGGAAAAAAAGTGCAAAGCCGGGTGATCCGCGAACGTTTGCTCAAAGAGGCCGAAAGCAATGTTGCAATCAAAGTAAGTGACACCCCGGGAGGTGAGGCCTTTGACGTTTCAGGGCGCGGCGAATTGCAAATGGGCGTGTTGATCGAAAATATGCGGCGCGAGGGATTTGAGCTGTCGATTTCGCGGCCGCAGGTGCTGATGCGTGAGGGAGAAAATGGTGCCCGCTTGGAACCTATCGAAGAGGTCACAGTCGACGTTGATGATGATTATTCTGGCACGGTGATTGAGAAACTGACCGGAAGTCGCAGGGGCGAGTTGGCCGAAATGAAGCAGGCGGGATCGGGCAAGACACGCATCATTGCCCATGTGCCATCCCGCGGGCTTATTGGCTATCATGGTGAGTTTTTGACCGATACGCGCGGCACAGGCGTGCTAAACCGGGTGTTTCATGACTGGGCGCCCTATAAGGGTGAAATTGCGGGCCGCCGCGCAGGTGTTCTTATCTCAATGGAAGATGGGGTTTCGGTGGCCTATGCGCTTTGGAATCTTGAAGACCGCGGCAAAATGTTTATCGGCGCTCAGGAAAAAATATATCAAGGCATGATCATTGGCGAGCACAGCCGTGAAAATGACCTTGAGGTTAAT
Source organism: Paracoccaceae bacterium (assembly GCA_902512685.1). GTDB lineage: Bacteria > Pseudomonadota > Alphaproteobacteria > Rhodobacterales > Rhodobacteraceae > CABZJG01. The sequence goes on from CABXKH010000001.1 coordinate 74,754, forward strand.
CCACTTAAAGGAAAAAAACTAACCAATGTGCGGGCTTCGGGGACCGATGAAGCCGTTCGCTTGACCACTCCGATCACCCTGTCATTAGAAGAAGCCATCGCCTATATCAACGACGATGAACTGGTCGAGGTCACGCCGGCATCTATCCGCCTTCGCAAGCGCTATCTGGACACGCACGAACGTAAGCGCATGGCCAGAGCCAGTTAGAAGGGCTTGCTAATTAGCATTCTAATAAGTTACCCGAAGTTGTTGGTTGATCCATGTCTCACTGACAAGTGGTGCTGTGGCTGTCACTTGCGGCTATTAGACTGCCATTTTTAAAGTAAGTGTGGACAAACTTGACGTCAAATTCTTCATTATAGACGTGACTGGTGCAGGTTATACTATTGAAAAACGAACCACCCCTCTTTTCGAATTCGGAGGGACCTATAATGCTATCCACGCGGCCTTTGGACATACCAAGCTCGAGCATAAGCACATTGCTATCCTCAGTCCCATTAATCCCAGCAGGCGGTGGCGCTTCATTTAAATTTGAATGATCCATTCCACATGAAATTAAACCTAAAAGAAAAACCATTGCCCAAAGGCATTTAATAAATTTCATAATCACTCCCAAAATCAATTTAAAAAATTACTTGAGAGGTACCACTAACAACCCTAGGGTGTATTGTCAAAGCCTTAGCGTCACTCGGTGGTTTCAACAACCATCAATTCACGCTCGGCAGCGCCGCGGGCGTGATCAAGCGCAGCTTGATATTCTTTTGAATGATAGCAGGCCTCGGCGGCTTCTAAGCTTGGAAAGCGGGCAACAACATTGCGCGCCCGGTCGGTGCCTTCCAATTGAACATACCGCCCGCCTCGGGCAATAAAATGACCGCCATGGGCGGCGATCGCCGGGCCGGCAAGTTTGGCATATTTTGCGTAGCTTTCTTCGTCTGTCACCGTAACGTGACCAATCCATAATGCGGGCATTAGCCTGCTCCTTCTAGTATCTGCTGCGCCGCTGCTATAGCGGCCTCAGCCCCGTTTATATCATTTCCGCCGCCGCGCGCCAGATCGGGGCGACCACCGCCGCCCGCGCCGCCCAAAAGCGGCACTGCGGCCTGAACCAAATCAACTGCAGAAAGGCTGTCTGTCAAATCAGCGGTTAATCCTGCACAAACGGCAACTTTTCCATCAGCCTCTGCAATCAGCAGCACCGCGCCGCTGGAAAGCCGGGCCTTATGTTCATCAATAAGCGCCGGAAGCTCTTTGCCCGAAACACCCGAAAGAACTTGGGCAACAAAGCCGATGCCGCCGATATCTTTTGCCTCAGCGCCGCCGTTTGATGCGCCGCCAGAAAGCGCCAGCTCGCGGCGCAATTGGGCGAGTTCGTTGCTGAGCGACTTGCGCTCATCCAAAAGCGCCTTTACCCGATCGGGCACATCAGACAAAGGTGATTTCAGTTCAGCAGCGGCCAGAGTCAAAGCCGTATTTTGCGCCATAAGATGCTCATAAGCCGCCTGCCCTGTCAGCGCTTCTATGCGGCGCACACCCGCGCTGCTGGCGCTATCGCCGGAGGTTACAAACATGCCAATTTCCCCGGTTTGCTTCACGTGGGTGCCGCCGCAAAGTTCAAGCGAATAGGTCGCCCCATCATTGCCTTTGCCAGAGCCATCAAGATGGCCCATGGACACTACCCGGACCTCATCGCCGTATTTTTCTCCAAAGAGCGCCTGCGCGCCCAGCCCGCGGGCGTCATCAGGGGTCATGATGCGCGTTTCCACCGGCGTATTTTGGCGGATAAAGGCATTTACCTCAGTTTCAACGGCGCGCAAGTCTTCGGCGCTGAGCGCTTTGGCATGGCTAAAATCGAACCGTAACCGATCATCGGCATTGAGCGAACCACGCTGCGCTACATGATCGCCAAGGCGGCGCCGCAGCGCTTCGTGCAGCAAATGTGTGGCCGAGTGATTGGCCCGGATTGCACTGCGCCGTGCATGATCAACTTCAAGCTCTACCCCAAGACCCAAATTGATATCGCCTTCGATAATCTCGGCAAAGTGGATAAACACATCGGCGGTTTTCTTGGTATCGGTGATTTTGGCAAGCACACCATCGGCTTTCAAAAATCCGCTGTCGCCTATTTGACCGCCGCTTTCGGCATAAAACGGTGTTTGGTTCAGTACAATTTGCACGGCCTCACCCGGGCCGGCAGATTTCACTTCTGCGCCATCTTTGACCAAAGCGGCCACCTGGCCTTCGGCTTTTTCTGTATCATAGCCCAGAAAATCACTCGCCCCGTGGCGATCTGCTATGTCAAACCAAATAGTTGCATCGGCGGCTTGCCCCGATCCGGACCAAGCTGCCCGCGCTTTTGCTTTTTGCTCGGCCATGGCGTCATTAAATCCGTCCGTATCCACCTGCAATCCCTTTTCACGCAGCGCGTCCTGGGTCAAATCAAGCGGGAAACCATATGTATCATAGAGTTTAAACGCAGTGCCGCCAGACAGGGTCGCGCCCTGATCAAGATCAACAATTTCATCCTCTAACAGCTTTAAGCCGCGATCCAATGTGGTTTTAAAGCGGGTTTCTTCCAACAGCAGCGTTTCTTCAATAAGCGCCTGCCCTTGCTGCAATTCGGGATAGGCCTGCCCCATTTGCTTAACAAGAGCCGGCACAAGTCGGTGCATCACCGGATCTTTGGACCCCAACATATGCGCGTGCCGCATCGCACGGCGCATAATGCGGCGCAGAACATAACCACGGCCCTCATTTGACGGCATCACTCCATCAGCGATCAAAAATGATGTCGAGCGAAGATGATCCGCAATCACCCGGTGCGAGACATTCATATCGCCATAAGGATCAACCGAAGTTGCTTCGGCCGAGGCCTCAATGAGGTCTTTCATCAGATCGGTATCATAATTATCATGGCTGCCTTGTAAGAGCGCTGCGATACGCTCAAGCCCCATGCCGGTATCAATTGATTGCATTTCAAGCGGCACGCGGGATCCGTCTGCAAATTCTTCGTTTTGCATAAAGACAAGGTTCCAAATCTCAATAAACCGATCGCCATCTTCTTCTGGGGACCCCGGAGGCCCGCCCCAGATGTGATCGCCATGATCATAAAAAATTTCGGTGCAGGGCCCACAAGGGCCGGTTGGTCCCATGCGCCAAAAATTATCATCTGTTGCGATACGAATGATCCGATCATCGGGCAAACCGGCCGCTTTTTTCCAAATTTTAGCAGCCTCATCATCATCATGGAAAATGGTGACATACAGGCGATCTTTGTCGATCCCTAACTCTTTGGTAATCAATTCCCAGGCAAAAGGAATTGCATCGGATTTGAAATAATCGCCAAAGCTAAAGTTTCCCAGCATCTCAAAAAATGTATGATGGCGGGCGGTGTATCCAACATTGTCTAAATCATTGTGTTTACCGCCAGCGCGTACACATTTTTGCGCTGTTGTGGCGCGTTTGTAGTCACGTGTTTCCACCCCGGTAAACATATTTTTAAACTGAACCATGCCCGAGTTTACAAACATCAAGGTGGGATCGTTGCGCGGCACCAGAGGGCTGGATGGAACGATCTCATGCCCCTGCTTTGAGAAATAATTCAAAAAGGTAGAGCGGATGTCGTTTAAACTGGGCATTTGGCTGGCTTTCAAACAAGTATTTTTCGTGTAGACGAGGTATAACCTAGGCCCATAATTGTCCACAGTTAACCGTTGATTGCCGCTTTGTGCATAGAAAAAGCCGCTGCAAATACAACAGCGGCTTGTTATTGACCTTTATTTGACCGGCCTGCGTTAGGCTTCGATCACGTCATCGCCCTTTGAGCCCGCTTCAGATTTTGGAATTTCAAAATCAAGCCCATGCGCTGCGCGTATTTTATCTTCAATCTCATAAGCGATTTCCGAATTGTCTTTCAGATATATTTTGGCGTTTTCACGCCCCTGCCCAATGCGCTCATCGCCATAGCTATACCAAGCGCCAGATTTTTCCACCACGCCGGCTTTGACACCAAGATCAAGCAGTTCACCCATTTTGGAAATGCCCTCACCATACATGATGTCAAACTCAACTTGCTTAAAGGGTGGCGCAACTTTGTTTTTAACCACTTTGACCCGCGTTGCATTGCCCACCACTTCATCGCGGTCTTTAATCGCACCAATGCGGCGAATATCAAGACGTACCGAGGCATAGAACTTCAATGCGTTACCGCCTGATGTGGTTTCAGGGCTGCCAAACATCACACCAATTTTCATGCGGATCTGGTTGATAAAAATGACCATGCAATTGCTGCGGCTGATCGATCCGGTCAGTTTACGCATAGCTTGGCTCATCAGACGGGCCTGAACGCCCACACTGCTGTCGCCCATATCGCCTTCCAGTTCGGATTTTGGCGTGAGCGCCGCAACCGAATCGACCACAACCATGCTGACGGCACCCGAGCGAACAAGCGTGTCGGTAATTTCCAAAGCTTGCTCACCGGTATCCGGTTGACTGATCAGCAATTCATCAAGGTCCACGCCCAGTTTTCTTGCATAGAGCGGATCAAGTGCATGCTCGGCGTCTACAAAAGCGCAAACGCCGCCTTTTTTTTGCTCTTCGGCCACACAGTGCAATGTCAACGTTGTTTTACCGGAACTTTCTGGGCCATAAACTTCGATAATGCGGCCTTTGGGCAATCCGCCTATACCCAAAGCGATATCCAATCCCAAAGACCCGGTCGATGTAGAATCGATTTCCTGGATCGGATTGTCTCCGCCCAGCTTCATAATCGAGCCTTTGCCAAACTGCCGCTCAATTTGTGCCAGTGCGCTGTCTAGCGCTTTTTGTTTTTCTGTACCGCTCTTATTACTCATTGAAAGTATATCTGCCATTTTGTTTCGCCTTTCTTATTTCACAGCCACACCCCTAGGGCAATCACTGCATTGTTCCGCTCTTGTTCCACTTATGAGACCAAAACAAGAACATTTCAAGAAAATTTTAATAAAAAGACTTTCAACTAAAAATGTTAAAGAGTAATGTAGAGCATCCAATTTTAATTTTTGGCATCAAATTATGCTTGTATTTATTGAAAAAAACCTAGTTTTTCTGTCCATGCCGAAAACGGCATCCACTGCCTTTATTGCCGCATTGACGCCTTTTGCATCGATGATCATAAAATCACCACCTGGGGTAAAGCACATGGGTCTAAGGCGGTTCGACAAACGTATTCGGCCCCTTATTGAAAAACAGCAGCAAACTCAGCTCGAGACATTGGCAGTCATTCGTCATCCGATTGACTGGCTTGGAAGTTGGTATCGCTACCGCCAGCGCGATACGATTAAAAATACACAAAATTCCACACAAGATATTAGCTTTAACACCTTTGTGCAGGAGTATATGCGCCAAAGCCCACCAGATTTTGCCAAAGTCGGAGATCAGGCAAAATTTTTGCAACCTGCAAAAGACGCCGCGCCCATCACACATATATTTCAATATGAAGATCAGTCAGGACTTAAACAGTTTCTAGAACAACGGTTGAAGGTTACATTTAAGCTTGAAAAAAAGAACGTATCCCCGAAAAAAAGCCTTATCCTGCGGCCCGAGATCGAAGACCAACTGCACAAAAAATGCCGGCGCCAATTTGATATTTGGCAAAACGCCGGTCCGCATAAGCTTTAATGCATCTGATCGCTAACCGTGGCTGTTAATTGTTCAAGCGAAAATGGCTTTGGCAAAAACACCGAATTGGGAATCCGTGCCTGATGGGTTTGAAAATTATCCTCTGCATAGCCCGAAACAAATACCACGCCGACATTGGGGCGATCGGCCAAGGCTTCTTTGACCCAACTGGGCCATCAAGACCAGGCATAACCACATCTGTGACAAAGACATCAATTTTTAGACTTTGATCGCTGAGCGTACTCAACGCTTCTTCGCCTGAGCAGGCCTCGATCACTTTAAAGCCCCGCAACTGTAAAGCCCGCGCCGCAAAGGTTCGAACGGTTGCTTCGTCTTCGACCAACAAAATTACATTTTCACGAACTTCACGGGTCGGCTTGGGCGGTCGAGCGACAGGCATGAGTACAGGGGGTAAATTGGCAGCACTGGCTGGCAACAATAAGGTAAATTTCGTACCCTTTGCAACTTCAATGTCGACAAAAATATAACCACCGCTTTGCTTCACAATCCCGTAAGCTGTCGACAGCCCTAGGCCCGTTCCTTCACCGGTTCGTTTGGTGGTATAGAACGGCTCAAATATTTTTTGAAGTTTATCTGCCGCAATCCCGCAGCCCTGATCCGATACAGTTACGGATACATATTGGCCAGGCTCGACCACCACACGGTCCCGCGAAACAGGTGCAGTAATGTTGGTTTCGGCCGTTGAAATAACGATTTGTCCACCTTGCGGCATTGAATCACGCGCATTCACAACCAAATTCATAAGCACTTGTTCCAATTGCCGTTTATCGGCCCGAACCCGGCGCAAAGCCGGGTCATAATTAAGGCATAACTCAACCTTTTCACCGACCAACCGGTTTAGCAAATGGGTAAAATCCGACAGCATTTCCCGAATATCCAAATGTTCCAAACGCAGGGTTTGTTTACGCGAAAACGCCAAAAGCTGCGCAACCAAGGCCGCGGCCCGATTGGCGTTTTGGTTGATTTGCATCAGATCAGAGTAATTTTGATCTTCTGGGCAATGGCGCAGTAACAACAAATCACAATGGCCAGAAATGGCGGTGAGAAGGTTATTAAAATCATGGGCAACGCCGCCAGCCAATTGTCCAATGGCCTGCATTTTTTGGCTTTGAACAAACTGTGCCTCTAGAGTTTTAAGTTCGGTGGCATCGCTTAAAACCGCAATCAAAGAAGGATCACCGGGTTCTGAGCTTCGATTAAGCGCAACCTGAACATAAATTTCCGAAGCATGGCGCGTCAGGCGCAGAAATTCGGGATGTTTCAACCCCCGCCCCAAAAGCGCATCATCCAGCCAATCTGCAATCGAACGCCCTAGGCCTTCCATCAATTCCGACAAAAGCGGGGCCTCATCTGCCCTAATTCCCAAAAGATCACAGGCGATTTGATTTGCGCAGACAATGCGCCCGCTGGCCACCAGTTTGATCATTGGAACCGGCAATGCCTCGATATCCGCCTGCCCCCCATTTGAGTGCGCTACATCGCTGTCTGGCGTCAGCAGTAAATTTGAAACCGCCCGGAACTTAAAGGCTGGCGCATGACAAAATATTGCTCTGTACCGAATTGGGTCTTTACATAATTAATAGAGCCCCAATGGATATTCACATCAAAAAATAATCCCGACAGCGAAGTTAAACTGGATCCAATTAATTTTTTCGCGGCAGAGTTCATACGCCATACCTCACCTGACGCAGTTACCGCCAAACTGGGAACATGATCAAAGAAGCGCGTTTCTGTCATCAGCTGCGGTCCACGGTGCAAAAGCCATCGAAAGACTTGGTGCAATCTGCCTTTGGGACGCTGAGCGAAAATTGAATTGATTTTTCAAAAAGGACGGCCGATTTATCAATGTTGCGTTGCATGTGATATCCTTGCTTGATTCTTCAGTCCCATAACGCCAGCCAATGGTTAAGCTGATGTTAACGCCTTAATTGCAACTTTAGGTTGTTTATTGCAAATTATCCGTTTTGCAAGACGGCGAAAAAGAATCCGTCCCCGTCGGAACCGGGGAAAAACTGCTGCGATTTCACCAGCGACCAATGGCTGTGCTGTTTTAAAAACCGACTGATCTGCCGACCATTTTCCCGATCAAGAACCGAGCATGTGGCATAGAGCAAAACGCCATTTGGGCCCACCAGAGCGGCCGCATTGGACAGGATGTCAAACTGGCTTATCAAAAGATCATTCAACTGGTCCGCGCCAAGCCTCCATTTGCCGCTTGGGTCTCGGCGCCATGCCCCGCTGCCAGAGCAGGGCACATCGCAAAAAACCAAACCGTATTTTGTTTGCTGGATCTGATCCGTAGTCTTGAGCACAATATCTGCTTGGGCGCGCTTAGCGCGAACAGGAAGGTCCTTCATCCGCGACGCCAACGCGTCATGGGCATGAACTTTTTTACCCAGCCAAGCGGCCAGTGCCAAAGCCTTGCCGCCTCCGCCGGCGCAATAATCAAGAACCGGCCCCATAATTTCTGATATCAGCGCACAGACACTGGCTTGGCTAGAGGCATCTTGCAATTCGACCAATCCCTGCCTGTAACTGTCTGACTGAGCGACTTTTCGCGCCCCATCTATGACTTTAAGCGCGGTCGGCACAGAGGGGTGGATTTCGGTATTTATACTTTCATCACGCAACTTTTGGGAGGCTGCTTCACGCGTTGTTCGGGCGATATTGACCCGCAGGAAAACCGGTGCACGTTGGCGCAAATTGCCGGCCACCAGCTGTGCATCATCTATTAAATCTTGACACCAAATTGGCCAAAGCCAGTCTGGGATATCAAACTGTTCAGCCTCAGAGCTGAAATCGCTTTGCTCTTGTTCTTTCGCAGACAAAGTTTCAGGCGCAAACCGATCACCGGTAAATATGCTCTGGGGATCAATACCTTGCTGGCGAAGTGCAGCAATCATAATAGGGCGACCGCTCATACCGCCGCCGCAAGCTGCATATGACCTTAAATGGCGCAGCGCGTCATAGACATGATCGCGCACCGCTGCGCGATCACCAGATCCGGCATATCGGCTGCGCCGTGCCCACGCGGTCAAAGCCATCTCGCCCGACCGCCCGGTCAGAAAGTCATCGATCACCTCAATAGCGGCCTGAACACGGGCTGCGGGCGTCATCGACTACATGATCCGGTAATTGGGGCTTTCACGGGTGATCTGAACGTCATGCACATGGCTTTCTTTCAGACCCGCACCGGTGATTTTCACAAACGAGCAGTTTGTCCGCATCGCTTCGATTGTTCTGCACCCGGTATACCCCATGGCCGCCCGCAACCCGCCAACCATCTGGTGAATGACCGTATTGGCTGACCCTTTATAGGGCACCTGCCCTTCAATGCCTTCGGGCACCAATTTATCGCCCGCCACATCCTTTTGAAAATAGCGATCCGCAGAGCCGCGCGCCATTGCCCCAAGCGAGCCCATGCCTCGGTACGACTTAAATGACCGCCCCTGATAGAGGATCACCTCACCAGGGCTTTCATCGGTCCCGGCGACCATTGAGCCAACCATTGCACAGGATGCACCGGCGGCGATTGCTTTTGCAAAATCTCCGGAAAACTTAATGCCGCCATCGGCAATGACCGGCTTGTTGCCGGCCGCCCCCGCGCAATCCATAATTGCTGTTAGTTGCGGCACGCCGACCCCGGCCACCATCCGGGTTGTGCAAATCGATCCCGGCCCGATGCCCACTTTAATCGCATCTGCACCCGCACCAATCAGCGCCCGCGTGGCTTCTGCGGTTGCGACATTTCCCGCCACCACCTGAACCGTGTTTGATAGCTTTTTAATCCGCTCTACCGCTATGGCAACACCATCAGAGTGACCATGCGCTGTATCAACCACCACCATATCCACGCCAGAATCAATCAAGGCTTCACTTCGGGCAAATCCGGCGTCTCCAACAGTTGACGCCGCCGCAACACGCAACCGGCCCAGATCATCTTTGCAAGCAGTTGGGTTTAATACCGCCTGCTCGGTGTCTTTCAGGGTCAGCAAACCCGTCAATTTTCCCGATTGATCCGTCACCAGAAGCTTTTCAATCCGACGCGCCTTCATGAGGCTGATCGCTTCTTGCCGGTCTGCCGGCTCGTGTAGAATTGCCAGATTATCGGCGCTCATCATCACCCTAACAGGGGTTTTGTCATCACTAGCAAAGCGCATATCTCGGTTGGTCACGATGCCAACAACGCGCCCGTCACTATCCACAACCGGAAAGCCGGTCACATTATAGCGTTCTTGCAGGGCTTTTGCGTCTGCCAGTGTTTGATCTGGCCGTAAGGTGATCGGATTATAAACAATCCCGCTTTCAAAGCGTTTTACGCGGCGCACCTCGCGGGACTGCGCTTCGATATCAAGGTTGCGGTGAATAACCCCCATGCCTCCGGCCTGAGCCATGGTAATGGCCATTTGAGCCTCAGTGACGGTATCCATCGCTGAGCTGAGCAACGGTATGTTTAACGAAATGCTTTGGGTTACTTTAGTACGCGTATCAGCTGTGGTGGGCAAAACATCCGAAGCGGCTGGCACCAGCAATACATCATCAAAAGTAAGAGCCTCGCGAATCTGCATCAATCTATCCTCATGGCAGGGAACACTTGGCAGTTTCCTATTTCACGGTTATGGCAAAAAGAAAAGAGGCAATAGATCCCTAAATGCGGTTTTATAATTTGCGCCAAGTCGGCGCTTGCACTTAAAAGGCTCAAACATCATGGTGAGGCAAGCACTTTCAAGGCGAGGGAACACAATATGAGCGAACACGGCTACTCAAAAGGGCGTCTGGATTTGCCATTCGTGGGTATATCGACCTTTGGCAAGCGGCCCTATGTGGCGGACTGGTCCGCTCTTGATGCAGATGTGGCCGTTCTTGGAGCGCCGTTTGATGGCGGCACACAATGGCGCGCAGGAGCGCGGTTTGGCCCGCGCGGCGTCCGCGAGGCTTCAACCCTGTTTAGTTTCGGCCATGCCGGAGCCTATGATCACGAAGATGACGCCACCTATTTGCCCGGCGACGTGCGCATTGTTGATATGGGCGATGCGGATATTGTTCATACAGATACCAAAAAAAGCCATGCCAATATTGAAACCGGCGTGCGCGCTGCCTTGGCCGCAGGGGCTTTGCCAGTTGTTATTGGCGGAGACCATTCGGTAAACATCCCCTGTATCAACGCCTTTGATGGGCATGATCCCTTTCATATCCTGCAAATTGATGCCCATCTGGATTTTGTCGATGAACGCCATGGCGTGCGCTTTGGCCACGGCAACCCGATGCGGCGGGCTGCAGAAAAACCCTATGTATCCGGACTTACGCAAGTTGGCATCCGCAATGTCAGCTCAACCGCAAAAGAAGGCTATGAAGATGCGCGCCAGATGGGATCGGATATTCTGTCTGTGCGTCAAGCGCGTCAATTGGGGTCTTTGGCTGTAACCGAGCGTCTGCCGCAGGGCGCCAAAATTTACCTTACCATTGATATTGATGCTTTTTGCCCGTCAATCGCACCGGGAACGGGCACCCCAAGTCATGGGGGTTTTCTGTATTATGAAGTATTGGAAATCTTGCAGCATGTGGCCCAAAGGCATGAAATTATCGGCATAGACCTTGTCGAGGTTGCCCCAGATTATGATCCGAGCGGGTCAACCAGCATCTTGGCGGCGCAGCTTTTGCTAAACACACTTGGGTATATTTTCCATGCCAAATCCAACCCATAACAAAGGATGCCGCCAATGATCTATTTTATGACGTTTGCGATCTTTCCTTGTCCTAGATACACCCTATGATTTGCTCTCAGAATATTGTCGCAAGTAAAAGGCATCCAGCATGAGCCAAGATCCTCTTGTGGTGTTCACACCGTCGGGAAAACGCGGGTATTTTCCAAAGGGCACGCCTGTTTTAACGGCGGCGCGCCAACTTGGTGTCGATCTTGACAGTGTGTGCGGTGGGCGCGGTATCTGCAGCAAATGCCAGATTACGCCGTCCTATGGGGAATTTCCAAAACACGGGGTCACAGCCATAGAAGGCGCGCTGTCTGAATGGAATGCCGTTGAGCAGCGCTATGATGATAAGCGCGGGCTTGCCAAAGGCCGCCGCTTGGGCTGTCAGGCAAAAATTGAAAACGATATCGTCATTGATGTTCCTGCAGAAAGTCAAGTTCACAAACAAGTGATACGCAAAGCCGCCAGCGAACGCGCAATCGAAATGAATCCAGCAACAAAGCTATATTTCGTCGAGGTGGCCGAGCCGGATATGCATGAGCCCAGCGGTGATCTTGAACGTTTGGGCGAAGCGTTAAAATCCCAGTGGGGACTGGGTAATGTAACGGCTGATTTACGGGTTATCGGAAAATTGCAACCGACGCTCCGCAAAGGCAAGTGGCAAGTGACTGCTGCCATTTTTCAAGATCACAAAGAGGATACCGGACAGATTATCGAGCTTTGGCCAGGATTGCACGAAGACGGGATTTTTGGACTGGCAATAGATCTTGGATCAACAACAATTGCGGCCCACTTAACAGATTTGCGCAGCGGCGAGGTTGTGGCCAGCTCTGGCCTGATGAACCCTCAAATCCGCTTTGGTGAAGACCTGATGAGCCGCGTAAGCTACGCCATGATGAACCCCGGCGGTGATCTTGAAATGACCGCTGCGGTGCGCGAGGCCATGAACACGCTGATCACAGAGATCGCAAGCGAAGCCGGGATCGCCAGCGCATTAATCGTTGAGATTGTCTTTGTCTGCAATCCGGTCATGCATCACCTTTTGCTAGGCATAGATCCGGTTGAGCTTGGCCAAGCGCCTTTTGCATTGGCCACATCCGAGGCCCTTTCCTTTGCGGCAAGGGATTTAGAGCTAAGCGCCGTAAATGGGTCTGCACGCAGCTATATCCTACCCTGTATCGCGGGACATGTGGGCGCAGATGCAGCCGCCGTGGCCCTGTCAGAAGAGCCCGGCCAGTCGGAAGATTTGGTTTTGGTGGTGGATGTGGGAACAAATGCAGAAATTTTGCTTGGGGATCAAACGCGGGTTTTGGCCTGCTCATCGCCGACAGGGCCCGCTTTTGAAGGCGCACAGATCAGCTCAGGCCAACGTGCAGCGCCAGGCGCTATTGAAAAAATTGAAATTGATCCTGCGAGCAAAGATCCGCGTTTTCGCGTTATCGGTTGTGATTTATGGTCTGATGAGCTCGGCTTTGACGCTGCCACGGCGAGCTCGGGCATTACCGGTATTTGCGGCTCTGGCATTATCGAAGCGGTGGCCGAATTGCGCATGGCTGGCTTGATGGACGACAGCGGTTTACTGGGCTCAGCCGAGGCGACTGGCACGCCGCGGATGATCCCGGATGGGCGCACCCATAGCTATGTTGTTCACGATGCAAGCGCGACCGGCGGCCCCATGATTTCGGTAACACAAGGCGATATTCGCGCCATCCAGCTTGCCAAATCGGCGCTTTATGCCGGCGCCCGGCTTTTGATGGATGAAATGGGTGTCGATAAAGTCGACCGGGTGGTGTTGGCAGGCGCCTTTGGCGCCCATATTTCAAGCAAACACGCCATGGTATTGGGAATGATACCCGATGTCCCTTTGAATAAAGTTTTCTCAGCAGGCAATGCCGCTGGCACAGGTGCGCGCATCGCGCTTTGCAACAAACAGGCCCGCGCTGATATCGAGCGTATTGTGCGCCAAATCGTCAAAGTTGAAACCGCAATCGAGCCGAAATTTCAAGAGCACTTTGTCGCCGCGAATGCAATTCCACATAAAACAGATGCATTCGAGGAACTTTCTAAAGTTGTCAGCCTTCCGGCGGTTTCGTTCAACACGGGCTCAGAAAGCAGCAAAGGTGGCCGCAGACGGCGACGGCGGGACTAATCGCCATCAAATCCCTAAAGCAGCTCTTTTCGCAAAACATCCGCATAGGCGCGATAGCTCGCTTGCTTTTCCGGATCAAACTTATCCCAGGTTCGATAGATATTCCCTAACCGCGGATTGCCCCGAAGCTTGTCTGAATTTCGATCCAGAAAGTCCCAGTAAAATGTATTGAACGGACAGGACCCCGGGCCAGTTTTTTCTTTGACATTATAATGACAGGACGCGCAGTAATCTGACATCTTATTGATGTAATTGCCGCTGGATGCATAGGGTTTAGAGGCCAACACACTGCCATCTGCAAACTGGCTCATGCCCATTGTGTTTGGCAATTCAACCCATTCAATGGCATCTGCATAAACTGCCAAGTACCATTCATGCACCTGAAACGGATCTATGCCCGCAATCAAAGCAAAATTGCCGGTTACCATCAACCGCTGGATATGATGCGCATAGGCGGTTTTTTTTGTTTGGCTTACGGCTTGGCGCACACATTCCATTTTGGTTTCACCCGTCCAGAAAAAGGATGGCAGATGATGATGAGCCTCTAAAAAGTTTTCAGATTTAAACTCCGGCATACGCAGCCAATAGATGCCACGCATATATTCGCGCCACCCCAACACTTGGCGCAAATAACCTTCCACAGAATTCAGCGGAGCCGTGCCGTCATAGTACGCTTGAACGATGTGCCGGCACACCTCATCTGGCTCTAACAGCCCCGTGTTGAGATAAAGCGAAATCAAACTGTGATAGAGATAATTTTCGTCGCGCAGCATCGCATCTTGGTAAGTTCCAAAATCAGCAAGGGAATAGCGGATAAAATGCTCAAGAGCCTGCCGCGCCTGCCCGCGCGTGACGGCAAATTCAAACGGTTCTAAATCGCCAAAGTGATCTGAGAAATGCGCACCAACATATGCAAGAACAGACTTGGTTTCGGCATCGGGAACAAAAGTACGCGGACCGGGAAACGTTAGCCCTTTGGGGGCTTTTTTTCGGTTGTCATGGTCAAAATTCCACTGTCCCCCAACGGGTTCTTCGCCGTCCATCAAAAAGCCGGTTTTTCTGCGCATGATCCGATAGAAGTTTTCCATCCTAAGCTGCCGCCTGCCCTGCGCCCATTCTGCAAATTCAGAGCGGCTACAAAAAAAACGCTCATCGCGTCGAACTTCAAATGGGACCGCCAGCGTTTTTGAAAGCTCAGCGTATAATTCCTCTATGCGCCATTCGCCCGGCTCGATACCCACCACCAGATCAGGGCGGCATCTTTCAGCTTGGCTTTGAATTTCTTCACGCAAATTGCCCTTGTTATCTGCAGCATCGATGGTTGTATAAGACACTGTCCACCCATCTGCCCTAAGCTCTTTTGCAAAGTGTCGCATAGCCGCAAAGTGAAATGCTATTTTCTTTTTATGGTGGGCTACATAGGTGGCTTCACCCAAAACCTCGGCCATCATGACCTGATCTGTTTTTTGATCCGCAAAACGCAGTAAAGACGGGGACAGTTGGTCCCCGAGCAATACAATTAGTCGCGTGCACATGAAAGCGCCGTCCTGATTTACTGCGATGCTTTGGCAATGGCCTTTCTTAAGGTATTGGCTTCGGCGCAGCTGGATGAACAATACTGGATTATCTTGGACAAGTTGTTTTTTGCATTTTCCATTTGCCCCAATTCAAGAAACAGCTCACCCTGATATTCCAAGGCCCCGAGATGCCGAGGGTTAAGGGCCAAGGCCTGTTCGTAATGCCGACCAGCAATTTCAAATTTTCCCTGTTTACGCGCACTAAACCCCAGTAAGTTTTGACGATCATCCTCAGGTGCACCAACGATACTTTGTAGGCTTTGATAGGCATCAGCATACCGTTTTTGCTTAAGAAATTGGTTTGCTGCTTGCAAAACACCCACAGTGGGCGAGGAATAATCCGAGCTTCCAACAGCCAAAGAAGTTGTTCCAAGCGATATGATAAACGCCGCAGTCCAGATCAATTTCATCATGTTTACCTCATCTAAATTTCCCTAAGAAGTAAGGAAATAATTTTCGGAAACCAAACGTCAAGACTGTACCCAAATTTAAATATCAGTCTCTAGATAATGTTAAAATATATGCTTGAAACAAATAAATTAATGAAGCTTCGCTGCTGAACACAGGTTCACGTATTGACAGATTATTGGTTATTTAACGCTTTTTAAATAATATTAGATTTTTTATTAATTTTTATATTAACTGACATTATTAAATTAAATCAACAATAGGAGACACTAATGTCTGAAAATTTTGTCACAGTTACCGCCGCAAACTGCCCTGCAGAAAATCGTTCTGCTGCGCTTGAACAAATGGCAAGAGTTGCCAAAGATGCAAAATCAGCCGGAGCCAGCCGCGTCACCTATGGCGCCACCTTAAGTGGGCTCAATCCCGGCGCTTTGGTTTTTATTCAGTTTTTCGATAGCCTATCTGGTTTTGAAAATGTCATGGGAGCGTTTGCAAATTCCTCAGCCTATGCCGGCATCTTAAACCTTGGTGTCGAGGTTTATTTGCGTAACATAGCTAAATTGAGCGATGTCGCCTATACACCTAAATTGGACCCAAGGCCAAATTATCTGGTGATGACAAAAGGTAAATCATCAACCGCAAACGCTGAATTGACTGCCATGATGCAAGATTGCACCGGTGTATTTGCACAAAGCGGCGCTCAGACCTTTCGCTTTGGCCAAATTTTGACAGGTGACAACCCCGGCCAATACTTATTAGGCATTACCTACCCCTCGATGGACGCCATTCAAAATGCCTATGATGCGCTGCCCTCAAACCCGGCAGTGCAAAAGGTATATTCCGCAATTGATGTTAATATGCGTTCGATTATTCAAATTCACGGAATGGCCTGAAAAACTAATTTTAAAAATTCGATCAAGAGCCATATTTACTTTGGCTTTTGATTATTGATTTTATATTGAAAATTGCATCAATTATAAAATTGTTCGGAAATAAAATTTAATAATCGCTAAATTTACTTTTATTTAGTATTTATTTTATCAAACAGGATTGTTTTTATATAATAAAATGTGATTTCATGTCGCAAATCAATTCAGAGGGTATTTATGATCCGAATAACAAGCAGTGGACTTTTAGCTTTGATCTGCTTTGCACAGATCGGTTTCGCCAATCCTGTAGAAAAATTTGGCCAATCCGACAAAGCCGAACAAATTCGGATTTGTCAGGATATGTATATGGCTTTCAGCACCAAAGGATCATTTCATAACATTCGAACGGATGAAACCCATGCTGAGTTATGGCAAGCCTTTGATGCACGCTCAAAGCATGGGTTTTTTTGCAAGTTTAATGTTAAAAAAGTGCAGTTCACTTTTCAGGCAGGCGGAAACTGGCGTTATTTCCCAACCCTTGAACCTGTTGAGTTTGAACAATCTGTGAAGGAACTAAATCAAGTCGCAAAGGCATCGCAAGGACAATTGCGGTAAATGCATGCTGGCAAAGCCGCTGCTTTCCCATAATTCTATAAATGCGTCTAAAGAGCCATCTAAGTGCAAATATCTTATGCTTTAAGTTGCAGCATTTTGCCGCACTTAAAGCTCTTCCCCTGATGATACTTTTGTCATTTATTGTTAGCTGCAGGCCTTTGAACGTATTTTCAGCGCATCGGTCAAAATATATTTGATTTAAACTGACGGAAAACCTGTGGGAATTTCTGAAAGTCAATCCGCAGAGTGAAGCATTGATGTTTTGTTCGTAAATAACCAAAATTACTATCATCACGGCAGGAGAAGTTGATTTCATGCCTCTCTTGAAAGATCATCCTTTACGAATTGAAATGGCAAATGAGATGCACGCGCGCCCATTTCCATCTTTGAGCGCGCCCTCAAGCGTGGCATTTCTAGCATTGATGCACCCAACAGAGGCAGCAACGCGGGACAGTGCTCTTGATCGAGCTCAATTGATCAAACTGCTGGATCGTTTTGGCGCGCCACACCCCCACCCCAATGCAACGCATTATTCCGAAACTTTGGGCCGATATAATCTTAAATGGGAACAACATACCGAGTTTGTAACCTATACCTTATTTCACGATTGCCTTTCCGAGCGCGCCTTTGATCCTGCAGAATTTTCCGGCTTTCCAGAGGAATGGGTTTCAACGTTACAGGATGTCTGTGTAACGTCGATTAATCTACGTGCCGAACAACGACCCGATGATGCTACAATTCAGAAGTGTCTAAAAGATTGGTTTGTCCAAGAGAGCGTTGCCGTAAGCTCAGTACTAGACGGTGCGGCGGTAGTCGCCGGTGATTTTCGTCTTGATGCAAGTGGCCATCAGTGCTTTGCGGTCTTTATTTCAAAAGGTACCGGCAGTCGGCGTATTGGCCGAATTGTCCAAAGAATTTGTGAAATTGAGACCTATAAAGCCATGTCAATGCTCGGCTTTTCAGCCGCGCAAAATATGAACAACGAGATGGCACAGATTAACACCAAACTCAGCGCCTTGATGTCTGACATGACACATAGAGAAAGCTCCGCTGAAGTGACACTTAAAGCGTTGTTAAACGTTTCAGCTGAACTTGAACATATATCCGCTCAAAGCGCGTTTTGCTTTGGAGCAACCGGAGCTTACGAAGCCATTGTGAACCAGAGAATTGCCGTTTTACGTGAAGAGAGCTTCCAAGGGCGGCAGACCTTCCGTGAATTTATGCTTCGACGTTATGATCCGGCCATGCGCACGGTAGCCTCCTGTCAGAAAAGGCTTGTAACAATGGCCAATCGTGCCATGCGATCGGGTGATTTGCTTCGGACCCGTGTTGATGTTGAACGCTCAGCGCAAAACCAAGAGCTGCTCAAAAGTATGGATCGACGCGCTGATCTACAATTGCGATTGCAGAAAACCGTCGAAGGTCTATCAGTCGTGGCGATCAGCTATTACGCAGTTTCTTTGACCGGCTATCTGACCTATCCACTTGCCGCTCATTTAGGGGTCAGCAAAGGGACGCTCACCGCAGCTTTAACCCTTCCAGTTATTGCATTGGTCTGGTGGGCTATGCGGCGGATACGCAATTAAATGACATGACTGGCCCAAGTTCTTTTAACATTTAAGAACCCAGTTTCCTTGGCCCCCTATTAGCTTATGCTTATCTGCCGCGAATACGCGGATCCATGGCATCGCGCAGGCCATCGCCAAGATAATTGATGCTAAGAACGGTCAAAGAAATTGCCAAGCCGGGCCATAAGACACGCTCGGGATAGAGCTGTAGATAATTTACCGCATCGTTGAGCAAGCGGCCCCAAGTTGGAAAGTCGGGTGGAAACCCAAGACCCAAGAACGACAGTGCGCTTTCAGTAATGATCGCATTGGCAATCCCCAAGGTCGCAGAGACCAATATCGGCGAAAGTACATTGGGCAGTATATGGCGCAATATAATCTGACGGTCTTTGGTTCCTATTGAACGGGCAGCAAGAACAAACTCTCGTTCTTTCAACGCAATCACATCACCGCGGACAATGCGCGCTGTTGGCATCCAACTGGTGATCCCGATGGAAACAACGATCAAAACAAACATGCCGTTTTCGGGTCCATAAGCCTCACTTAGCGGCTCACGGAATAAAAGCATCATCACAAGCAGCACAGGTAAAATCGGCAGTGAAAGAAACAGATCGGTAAAGCGCATCAAAAAGCCGTCAAGACGACGATAGTATCCAGCCGCCACCCCGATCAAAGTGCCCAGTGTCAGCGAAAGTGCCATCGCAGCAATGCCAACGGAAATAGACGTCTGGCCACCTGCAATCATACGCGCAAAGGTATCACGCCCCAATTGATCCGTTCCGAACGGATGGGCCCAACTAGGGTTTTGATTGCGCAGGCGGATGTTGACTTCATTGGCCTCAAATGGCCAAACCCAAGGCCCCACCATAACCAACAGAACAATTGTGAAAAAGATTATGCCGCCTATTAAGGCGCCTTTGTGCTTTGAAAATTGGTCCCAAACATCACGCCATTTGCTGCGCGCGGGTTGCTGAGGAAGTGGCTCGGCGGTGTTAGTCATAGCGTATCCTCGGATCCAAAAGTCCGTATAAAATATCTGCGATTAGGTTAAAGAACACAATCAGAAATGCGAATATAAAGGTGAGCGTCTGAACCGTTGGCAGATCATTGGCATAGATTGCACCGATGAGCTGTTGGCCGATACCGTTCACTTTAAAAATTTGCTCCGTAATGATCGCGCCGCCAAAGATAGCCGGCAGACCAAGCGCAATGACTGTCACAACGGGGATCATTGAGTTGCGCAGCACATGAACCATCACCACTGTCCACTCGCTAAGGCCTTTGGCCCGTGCAGTTCGCACATAGTCCTGGTTTAGGTTATCAAGCATGGATGCACGCATATAGCGGCTGATTTGGGCAGTGGTTTGCAGCGCAAGCACCATCACCGGCAAAACCATCTGCTGTAATTGAACAACAAAACTGTCCCAATCAATCACTTGGTGCAATGTATCATAGGTCGACGGCAACCATCCAAGCTGCACCGCAAAGATTACAATAACCAAGGGCCCAGTGAAAAATGGCGGGATCGAATAGCCAATCATTGTGATAAACGTACCGGCCTGATCAAAAACCGAATAATGCCGATAGGCAGAATAAATTCCAATCGGCAGCGCGATTAAAATGCCCACCACATAGGACATCCCAACCACCCATAGGGTTTGCGGAATTCTTTGGATGACGATATCCATTACCGGGCTACGGGTTTGCCAGCTGATCACACGCAGATCGCCTTCTGAAAATGTCGTTCCAAAATAGTGATCAACCAAAACCTGCGGTTCGATCCAGAAAAACTGCATCAACCATTTGGCAAATTGGATGTAAAGAGGTTGGCCAAGACCCAAGGCCTCGCGCATTTTCTCTTTGACTTCTGGGGGTACGGTCAATGGCACCTGTGCCATCGGATCGTTTGGCGCAAGATTTAGCAGCAGAAAAATAACCAAACTGATGAACAAAAGCGTCGGGATCGAGATCAGCAGACGACGAATAGTGAATGTCAGCATTTAGTGACGCCTTAGTAATTCAGATCAAAGGAAAGCTGCGCCCGACAAAATGAAGGGCGCAGCCAGTAACGTTAGTCTTTAGTCGATACGATACCAGTCGGCAACGTTCCAAAGTTCTGAATCAAAGGTGTTCAGAACCACACCGCCAAGCGAGTTGGCGTGTGCAGAAATACGACCACGATCCACAAGAGGAACAATCGTATAGCTCTGGTTGGTCAGCATGCTTTGCATCATACGGCCAAGTTCACCACGACGGTTAATGTCGCTGGTACGCGCCATTTCATCAATCATCTTGTCATACTCAGGATCACAGAAACGGTTGATGTTTTCACCTTGCCACTGGCTTTCAGGCTTCGGCTCGTTGCCGCAGCGATAGGCAGCCAGATAGGCTTGTGGGTCGGTTCCGTCAAACACGTTGGCGTACATTTCCACATCGGCATAGAACTTCTGGAATGTGTCAGGCGAACCTGGATCACCACCAAAGAACACAGACGCGTTCAGGTTACGCAATTCGGTTTCAACACCGATTTGGCCCCACCACTCTTTGATAAGAGCTTGGAAATCCTGACGCACAGCGTTGGTCGATGTTTGATACAGGATCGACAGACGCACACCATCTTTGGCGCGAATGCCATCACCGCCGCGCGCCCAGCCTGCTTCGTCGAGCAATGCGTTTGCGCCTGCAATATCTTGTGTCAAACAATCGGTGTTGCCTGTTGCATAGATGGCTGGTGCTGGAACCAGATCACAGGTTGGACGACCTGCAGGACCATAGCCGATTTCAACGAGCAATGGACGGTCAATCGCCATAGACAGCGCTTTACGTACATTGATATCGCTCAGGAACGGGTGCGGTGCTTTGCGTGTGGCACGCGTATCAGCATCCAGATCAGGCGATGGATCGGTCATATTCATTTCCAGACGCTCAACAAGCGCCCCAAATCCTGAAATAGGAGTACCTTTGCCGCCTTCTTTCATTTTTGCAATCACGTCCGGTGCAAGTTGTAGGTTCCAGGCATAATCAAATTCGCCTGTTTCCATCACCGCACGACCGGCTGCCATGGCATCGCCGCCACCTTTAAATGTCAGCGTTGCAAATGCAGGCTTGCTTGCATCACGGTAGTTGTCGTTGGCTTCCATTTGAATCACGTCATTTGGACGGAATTCTGTCACCACAAACGGACCGGTGCCAATTGGACCAAAGTTTTCATCGGTACAATTTGGCGCTGCAGCACCCATACAGTTTTCAAACTGTGCTTTTTGGATAATCGGAGTCTGACCGCCTACGAAAGGCCCATAAGGGTTGGGCTTTGGTTGGTTAAAGCTGACTTTTACAGTCAAATCGTCAACCACATCTACCGAGGTCACACCATCAAATTTCGCCAGCTGCGCACAGCCGCCTTCTGGGTGCATACAGTATTCTGCCGTGAATTTAACATCCGCTGCAGTGACGGCTGATCCATCAGACCAGACCAGGCCACTTTTCAGCGTCCAAGTGATCGATGTCAAATCTTCGCTCACACCGCCATTGGCAACGGTAGGAATTTCCTCTGCCAAATATGCAACCATAGCACCTGTTTGGTCAAAGCGGCCCAATGGCTCGATGACAAGACTAGATGATTCGATGTCCTTTGTTCCCCCGGACAGGTATGGGTTCAAGATCGACGGAGCTTGCCAGTAAATAATACTGACGTTGCCATCTGAGCCACGCTCAGCGAAACTGGCCGGTGCAAAAGCACAGGCAGCCACGGCCCCCATCATAAGTGATTTGATTTTCATTTAAACCTCCTTGCGGTTTTCACATCAGGCAAAACATTAAACATAAGTTATAATTTTCCCCATTTTCTTTCGATCGTATTGCTTTCCGAACCCCGCGCATGTGAGCGCTAACTGTTTGGACTACGACCATTGGACTATCGAAACAGACTTTTCCCAAAATGCAAGCACAAATGCTACAAGAAATCATCAATAAAAAGGTTGACGGAATAAAATTCCTGTTTTGCAATATCGCAAGACTTAGAATTTTAGCGATGTGTTTGACATCAATAGACTCAATTCGCTACCAATACTTTCTAAAGTATAGGAACACTAAAATGCTGGATCACCCCAAAACACCCATCGCAAACTTTGAAAACCTTCGGGTTGAATTTGAAACCAAAGACGGAACTGTGGTTGGAGTTGAGGATGTCTCTTTTGATATTAACGCAGGCGAAACCGTTTGTGTTGTCGGAGAATCAGGTTCCGGAAAATCGGTTTCATCGCTGTCCATGATGCGGTTGGTCGAGTTTGGCGGCGGACGTCTTGCAGGCGGCAAACTTGAATTTGACCGAAAAGATTCTGGTTTGGTTGACGTCACAAAGGTGGATCAGTCGTTAATGCGCACAATTCGCGGCAACGAAATTGGCATGATCTTTCAAGAGCCGATGACCGCTCTTAACCCAGTGTTTACTGTGGGCCGCCAATTGACCGAAGGCCTCAGAGTCCATAAGGGAATGAGTAAATCACAAGCGACGCAGCAGGCGCTTGATCTGCTGCAGCAGGTGCGTATCCCCGAACCCGAGCGCCGGCTAAAGCAATTTCCGCACGAACTATCGGGCGGCATGCGCCAACGGGTGGTGATCGCCATGGCACTGGCTTGCGAGCCAAGATTGCTGATTGCTGATGAGCCGACCACAGCGCTTGATGTCACCATTCAGGCCGAAATCCTTGCCCTGATTGACCGGCTCAAGCGTGAAACCGGCACCGCCGTTATGTTTATCACCCATGATATGGCGGTGGTGGCACAGATGGCAGACCGGGTTGTTGTGATGTACCGCGGCAATAAAGTGGAAGAAGGCCCGGTTGAGCAGATTTTCAAAGACCCAAAGCATAGCTATACCCAAGCGCTGCTGGCGGCGGTTCCAAAACTTGGCGAAATGGCCGGCAAGGAATTGCCGGAACCCATGCGCCTTTTTGGCGATGAAAACACCGTTCGCAACCCTATAAAAGGCACAAATGAACCGCTGCTAGAGGTTAAAAACCTTGTGACCCGCTTTCCGGTAAAGGGCGGTATTTTACGGCGCACAGTGGCCAATGTGCATGCTGTCGAGGATGTCTCGTTTACATTAATGAAAGGGCGCACCCTGGCTTTGGTGGGCGAATCTGGCTGCGGCAAATCCACAGTTGGGCGATCATTGTTGCGTCTGGTTGAGCCGATATCCGGCGAAGTCAGCATTGCCGGCAAAGATATCATCGCCATGAAGCCTGAGGAATTACGTGCGGCGCGCGGCGACATGCAAATGGTATTTCAAGACCCCTTTGCATCGCTGAACCCGCAAATGCTGCTGATGGATCAAGTGGCCGAGCCCATGCGCAATTATGGCACGCACAGCGGCGATGCGTTGCAAAAGCGTATTGAAATGCTATTTGACCGGGTCGAGTTGCCGCGAAGCTTTTTGCGGCGCTATCCGCATGAACTATCTGGCGGTCAGCGCCAAAGGGTTGCTATTGCGCGGGCTCTGGCGCTCAATCCAAAGCTGATAATAGCAGACGAAGCCGTGAGCGCACTGGATGTTTCGGTTCAGGCGCAAGTTCTTAATCTTATGATGGAATTGCAGACAGAACTGGAGCTTTCATTTCTATTCATCAGTCACGATATGGCTGTGGTGGAACGGGTTAGCCATGATGTGGGCGTGATGTATTTGGGGCGGTTGGTTGAAATAGGGCCGCGCAGCAAAGTCTTTGAGGCACCACAACATGCCTATACGCAGGCCTTGATGAAAGCGGTTCCGATCGCAGACCCTACCCAACGCAAGTCTGAAAAAGATCTTAACTTTAAACCGATCCCTTCACCGATCCATGATCTGGACTATGTAGCCGAAGCTTCTGAGTACCGTGAAGTTTCCGCGGGGCATTTTGTTTTAACCACTGATAGCGGGTACTAATCATGAGCCAAGACCGTCTTTCGCCTCTAGAGTTAATGCGTAAACTTGTATCTTTTCCGACAGTCAGCCGCGATAGCAATCTCGAACTGGTGGCATGGGTCGAAGGCTATCTGGCAGATCATAATATCACATCGCATCGCCACTATAATGAGGCTGGTGACAAAGCATCACTTTTTGCCCATGTCGGCCCCGATATCGAAGGCGGACTGGTGCTGTCGGGCCATACCGATGTTGTTCCGGTTGACGGGCAGCCCTGGGACAGTGATCCTTATGAAGTAATCGAACGTGACGGAAAATATTTCGGCCGCGGCACATGTGATATGAAAGGCTTTGATGCCTTGGCGCTTTGGGCGTTGGTGGAAGCTTCGTATCTGCCCCTCACCCGACCTTTGCAAATCGCTTTAAGTTATGATGAAGAGGTCGGCTGTACCGGCGCGCCGCCAATGATTGATCAAATGCTGAAAACCCTGCCCAAAGCCAGCGCCGTGATTGTGGGGGAACCGTCGACCATGCTGGCGGTCAACGGTCACAAGGGCGGTTTGGGTTTTAGCACTCATTTTGTCGGCTTTGAGGTCCATTCGTCGATCCTGCACACAGGGGTCAACGCGATCATGTCCGGCGCAAAGCTGATTGACTGGGCCAATCATGTCAATGCCGCCAACAGCGCCGCGCAACCCACTGAAATTGCGGCTATGTTCGACCCGCCCTATACCACAGCGCATGTGGGCATGATCAGCGGCGGCACAGCGCATAATATCACCGCGAAAGATTGCCACTTTAGCCTGGATTTCAGAATTGTGGCCGATGAAACAGAAGCCGACTGGAGAGGCCGCTTTGAAGACAAAGTGCGCGCGCTGGAAGCGGATATGAAAGCGTCCCATCCAGAAGCGCATATTGAAATTGAACCACGGTTTTTTGTACCCGGTTTGCGCCCCGAACAAGACGGGGAAGCCGAAACCTTGGTACGCCAGATAACCGGGGATAATGCCCTGCATGTAGTGTCATACGGAACCGAAGCCGGCCAGTTTCAAGAGCGCGGATATTCTGCTGTCATCTGCGGCCCGGGCGACATTGCGCAAGCGCACCAACCCAATGAATTTATTGAAAAATCACAATTTGAGGCAGGGCGCAAATTTATGCAAAAACTGCTTGAAAGGCTGACAGGAGATTAACCTATGCCCGTAAAAAATCGTTTGGCCGAATTGCACCCCGAAATAACCGAATGGCGGCGCGACATTCATCAGCACCCGGAAATTCTTTTCGACACGCAGCGCACCTCTGCACTGGTGGCTAAAAAGCTGCGCAGCTTTGGAGTGGATGAGGTTGTAACCAGCATCGGACGCACCGGCGTTGTTGCGGTGATCAAAGGCAAAACGACCAGTTCGGGCAAAACCATTGGACTGCGCGCGGATATGGACGCTTTGCCGATCGAGGAACAAACCGGGCTAGAGTACGCCAGCAAAACGCCGGGCGCGATGCATGCCTGCGGTCACGATGGCCACACGGCGATGCTCTTGGGCGCGGCCAAGTACCTTTCCGAGACGCGAAATTTTGACGGCACTGCTGTGGTGATTTTTCAGCCCGCCGAAGAAGGTGGCGGCGGCGGCAAAGAAATGTGCGATGACGGCATGATGGAGCGCTTTGGCATTGATGAGGTTTACGGCATGCACAACTGGCCACAAATGCCGGTGGGTCAGTTTGCCATTCGCCCGGGCGCCTTTTTTGCAGCTTCGGACATGTTCGATATAAAAATTACCGGCAAGGGCGGCCACGCGGCCAAACCACAAGAAACGATTGATCCAACAATTGTTGCCAGCCATCTGGTGCTTGCGCTGCAATCCATTGTCAGCCGAAATGCCAATCCTGTGGATCAAATGGTGGTTTCAGTAACCTCTTTTGAAACCTCTTCCACAGCATTTAATGTGATCCCGGAATCGGTTCACCTGCGCGGAACGGTACGCACATTAAGCGCTGAAATGCGCGATGTGGCCGAACGGCGTTTGATCGAGCTTGCCGAAGGCACTGCAGCAGCTTTTGGCGCCTGTGCCGAGGCAGAATACCGCCGGAGCTATCCGGTGATGAGCAACTCGGACACCCAGACAGAATTTGCCGCAAGGGTGGCAGAAAGTGTATCGGGCTCCTGCGCAGAAGCCGATCTGGTCATGGGGGGTGAAGATTTCTCTTTCATGCTTGAAGAACGGCCCGGCGCTTATATTCTGATCGGCAATGGTGATACCGCTGCCGTGCATAACCCCAACTATAATTTCAACGACGATGCGATCCCTGCCGGGTGCAGCTGGTGGGCCGAAATTATTGAACAGCGCATGCCAGCGGCGTAATGGCGCAACGCACATCCGATTTTCTGAAAAGAAGATGCTATGCATCATTGCTTTATCAAGCAATTGGAAATGTTCATCGAGCAGGAATATTGCCCGACAGGAAAAACATCCCTTCCCCTGCGGACGCTCTTAGGATAGGCGGCCCTTTAGCAAAGCAAGACCGCGCGGATATTTACTGCTTCGAAGAACCAAAAATCCGATCAGCACTGGTTTACTTTAAGTTGGGCGCTCCCACAGTGGCCTATTTTCTTTTAAAAGTGTTGAAAAGTCCGGAAACCAAACGCCGAAACTCGTCCGAACGCAATTTGCGCGCACGCAGTTCATATGCTTGTAATTCTTGTTGAGAAATTTTGAAGTCCATCTGGCTCATCCTTTGATCATTGATATAAGTGAGATAATTCTATCAATTACAAATGAGCAGAGGGGGTTTCATCATTTCCGCTATGCATCTGGCTCATGGCCAAATCCATAACCTGTCCAACCAAAAGCAGTAATATTATCTGTCAATCGCGCCAAATCGTTACAATATGCAAAGTTTATTTGGCAAACAGCCAAAGTGCGCTCAGGGCAAGTCCAATAAAAATGCCTAGTCTGATCAATTCTAATGCAGGTGTAAGAGGCGGAAACGGGAAAAACCAAAATCCTATTGCCGCCAGAGCAAAGGCAAGTGCACATAGCCTATAAAAAAAATATGGACGGCAGAATAACTGCCGCCCTTGGTACTAAAATATGGCGGAAAATTGCCCACCCCTAAAATATTCTTCTGCATTATAGCTGCATACCTAAGCCTTATGGGTATAATTACTACCCGATTGCGTCAAAATTGTGACATCCGTATGAAACGTTTGGGACAACCAGAAAAATATTGTAAAAATTTTCGGCTATTAAGTAGCGCTTGCGTGACTTCTAAATTCGTGTAGAAGAGGCCTCTCTTTCCGCGATATCGGTTGTATCGCGCGGTCTCTCGTGGGTGGGGGCGGAAAGATGACCTGCCCTATGAAACGCGCCAGAACATGAATGGAGCTCACATGCCGCTTTACGAGCATGTCTTTATCTCGCGTCAGGATTTATCCAACACGCAGGCAGAAGGCCTTATTGAACATTTCTCGACAGTATTGGCAGACAACGGCGGCACAGTCGTCGAAAGCGAATATTGGGGGGTCAAAACAATGGCCTATAAAATTAACAAAAATCGCAAAGGGCATTACGCGTTTTTTAAAACCGACGCCCCTGCAGAAGCGATCCAAGAAATGGAACGCCTGATGCGTCTGCATGACGATGTGATGCGTATTCTTACCATCAAAGTCGACGAACATGATGCAGGACCATCAGTGCAAATGCAAAAACGCGAGGAACGTGGCGAACGCCGCGAACGGCGCGCATAATTCCAAGAAAAGGACGCTTAAACCATGACAAATAAACCATTTTTTCGTCGTCGCAAAGTGTGCCCCTTCTCTGGAGAGAACGCACCAGCGATTGATTACAAAGACACCAAACTGTTGCAACGCTATATCTCAGAGCGCGGCAAAATTGTTCCCTCGCGGATCACTGCAGTTTCGGCAAAAAAACAACGTGAACTGGCCCGCGCAATCAAACGTGCACGGTTTTTGGCGCTGTTGCCCTACGCTGTGAAATAAGGAGACATTGGAATGCAAGTTATCCTCATGGAACGGGTGGCCAAATTGGGTCAAATGGGTGATGTGGTCGATGTGAAATCAGGCTACGCGCGCAACTATCTTCTGCCCCAAGGCAAGGCCCTGACGGCATCAAAAGACAATATTGCCCAGTTTGAAACCCAAAAGGCTCAACTGGAAGCACGCAATCTTGAAACGCGCACTGAATCAGAAGATCTTGCCTCACGGTTGGATGGTCAAACCTTCATCGTGATTCGCTCTGCATCAGACAGCGGCGCGCTTTACGGTTCAGTGACGCCGCGCGACGCAGCAGACGTTGCCAGCGCGGGTGGTTTCAGCGTTGACCGCAAGCAAATCACATCTCTTAAGCCAATCAAAGAACTTGGTTTGCATGAAATGAATGTCCGGTTGCATCCGGAAGTTGCTGCAACGATCGTGTTAAACGTGGCGCGCTCTGCCGAAGAGGCCGAGCTTCAGGCAGACGGCAAATCCATCCAAGAATTGGCCGCAGAAGAAGAAGCTGCCGCTGAATTCGAGATTGCAGAGCTTTTTGACGATATGGGCGCTGCTGCATCAGAAGACTTTGAAGCCGATAATGATCAAGGTGCCGAAGACGATCTGGCGACAGAAGAAGTGCCGGCTAAGGACAGTTAATTTTTAAATGTCCCCACCCTTGGGTGACCTAGAAAACAAAAAAAAAGCCCACGGCGACCCTCGCTGTGGGCTTTTTTTCATCCACTCACGTGATGTAAATTGCAAATGAACCTTTACCTTGGTTGCTTTCCTGTGATTTGGCCCCTCTAAATATTGTAAAATTTCACCAAACACCCCATTAGCGCAACATTCAGAAAGAAAAATACGGATTTTCTTTGCATTTATCCATGAATTGGCTGTTGACCTCTGCTCAAGGGGTTCATATTGTCTTGCCGTGGATATGAAAGGAACTCTGGATGCTAGAGCCTCTAGTGGTCATTGTGGGACGAAAGCGCATGGGTCGGTAATACGTACCATTTTAGACCTTATGCGCCCTCGAAACTTCGAGGGTTTTTTTATATCTGCAACAAAATGAATTATGACCCTTTGGGTCAGGCAGTTAAAACGGAGCAAGAGTATGACACGCCTGATGAGCGGAGCAAAAATGGTAGTTCAAGCCCTGAAAGATCAAGGCGTTGACACAGTTTTCGGATATCCCGGCGGCGCTGTGCTACCGATTTATGACGAAGTGTTCCAGCAAAACGATATACGCCATATTCTTGTACGCCATGAGCAAGGAGCGGTTCACGCCGCCGAAGGCTATGCCCGCTCGACCGGCAAGCCCGGCGTTGCCTTGGTCACTTCGGGTCCGGGCGCTACCAATGCGGTCACCGGGCTTACTGATGCTTTGATGGATTCGATCCCAATAATTGTTCTGACCGGACAGGTGCCCACCTTTATGATCGGGTCAGACGCCTTTCAAGAGGCTGATACCGTTGGCATCACCCGCCCCTGCACCAAACACAATTGGCTGGTCAAAGATACAGCTGAACTGTCTGGTATCATCCATCAGGCTTTTCACGTTGCTACCGCTGGCAGGCCAGGTCCGGTTTTGGTGGATATTCCCAAAGACGTGCAATTCGCATCAGCCGAATACATGACGAAAAACAAAGTAAAAACAAATCACTACCAACCACGCACCAAAGGTGACCTTGATCAGATTACCGCGTTGGTAGAAGCGCTGGAAACCGCTGAGCGGCCGGTTTTTTATACCGGCGGCGGGGTGATAAACTCCGGTACGTCGGCAAGCCAGTTACTGCGCGAATTGGTTGAAGCAACTCAGTTTCCAATCACCTCGACCCTCATGGGGCTTGGCGCGTATCCCGCTTCGGGCAAAAACTGGCTTGGAATGTTGGGCATGCATGGTCTTTATGAAGCCAATTTAGTGATGCATGATTGCGATTTGATGATCAATATAGGCGCCCGCTTTGATGATCGTATCACCGGCCGGCTTGATGCCTTTAGCCCCAATTCGCGCAAAGCCCATATCGACATCGACCCCTCTTCGATTAACAAGGTGATCCGCGTCGATATCCCGATCATTGGCGATATTGCCCATGTGCTAGAAGATCTGCTGAACATCTGGAAAGCGCGCGGCCGCAAAACCAATTCAGCGGCCCTAAAATCATGGTGGAGCGAAATAGAAGAGTGGAAGAAAGTCAGATGCCTTGACTTCAAGCCGAGCGCAAAAACAATCAAACCGCAGCATGCTCTGATGCGGCTTGAAGAGCTGACAAAAAATCGAAAAGACCGGTTTATTTGTACCGAAGTTGGACAACACCAAATGTGGGCCGCGCAGTATTTAGGCTTTGAGGATCCAAACCATTGGATGACTTCGGGCGGGCTTGGCACCATGGGATATGGATTTCCAGCCTCAATTGGGGTTCAAATGGCCCATCCAGAGGCTTTGGTGATCAATGTGGCGGGCGAGGCCAGCTGGTTAATGAACATGCAAGAAATGGGCACTGCAGTACAATACCGGCTGCCGGTTAAACAATTCATCCTAAACAACGAACGGCTCGGAATGGTCCGCCAATGGCAAGAACTGCTGCACGGCGAACGGTATTCGCACAGCTGGTCCGAAGCCCTGCCAGATTTCGTAAAACTGGCAGAAGCTTTTGGTGCCAAGGGTATTTTGTGCAAAGACCCTGATGATCTTGATGATGCAATTATGGAAATGCTCGCCTATGATGGCCCTGTCATCTTTGATTGTTTGGTGGAAAAACATGAAAACTGTTTCCCAATGATCCCTTCGGGCGAGCCGCATAATAAAATGTTATTGGGTGAAGCTACTACCAAAGATGCTATCGGCAGCAGCGGCGCCGTGATGGTATAACCTGCAACCGCCCTTTGATAATTTGTTTTATAAAACAGAAAGCAAAAAAATGTCCGCTCTGAAAATAAAAAAAGGTTCGTCCAAGCATTCGGCCTATAACCTAAGGTCAAACTTTGGGGAAGAAAACGAAACCCATACACTGGCAGTACTGGTTGATAATGAAGCTGGCGTTCTGGCCCGCGTGATAGGGTTATTTTCTGGGCGCGGATATAATATCGACAGCCTGACAGTGGCAGAAGTGGATCATCATGGCCATCTAAGCCGGATCACCATTGTCACCACCGGGACCCCTCAGGTTATTGAGCAGATCAAAGCTCAACTGGGCCGGATCGTGCCGGTTCACGAGGTGCATGATCTTACAGTAGAAGGCAGTTCGGTCGAACGTGAACTGGCGCTGTTGAAAGTTGACGGAAAAGGCGAAAAACGCGTGGAAGCCCTGCGTCTTGCAGATATTTTTCGTGCTCATGTCGTTGACAGCACCCTAAAAAGTTTTGTTTTTCAAATCACTGGAACGCCCGATAAAGTGGATGCTTTTGCGGATTTAATGCGCCCTCTTGGCCTAAGCGAAATCGCAAGAACCGGCGTTGCGGCGCTGTCTCGTGGGGGCACTGAGCAAACGGATTGATCTGAAATGGGCAAATTTGGTCTGGCGTCAAACTATGCTGTCGCGCATTGGCTGAGTTCAGGCGACTTACGAAACGCAATTACATTTCCCAAATCCATCGTTTGACTTTGTTTTACTTCGGCCCCCGCAATCGCCAAGCCGCCAGCCAAATCGGGAAACCGCGCAGCGGAAACAAGTTCAACTTTGGATGCCCGCCGAACAGTGCACCAGTCACGCACATGAAACTTAATTAGATCGCCGACCCCTAGGGGCGGGTTTTCGGCCGCCACCGACACAACCGCGTCAGTGTGAGGGTTGAAATAGGCAAGTTTCCCATGATCTTCACACCATATTACGGCTCTTTGGGCATCTTGATCGCTCCATAAGATAACACCATACATAGCAGCACCCTTTGTAGTTTCATTACCTGATTTTGTTTTAAAATGCCTTTATTAACCATATTTATCTATCAACATTTCCTTGTATTTTGTGTCTAAAACTCCCACAAAGAGTGTATAAATGTGTCAGCTCTGAATCTATTTGGCATCAGTTTGTAGAAAAACCGTTTTTTAAGCACGTAAATCGTTTCGAATATTAATATTTAGGCCTGAGGATAATTCATGTCGCCCAATACAAGTGAAACAAACACAACCCCGACCCAACTCCGCGCCGTTTTCAGGCAAAACCTGCGCCTTTTATCCCAAGGTCATTCCACAATTTCATCAATCTGCCGAGAACTTGAAATCAATCGCACACAATTTAGCCGCTATCTATCCGGAGAAAGCTTTCCACGGCCGGATGTGTTGCACAAAATATGTAGTTTCTTCAAAACCGATTCACGCATTTTACTTGAGCCGCTTGACCAGATCGAAGCAAAGAATACAAATGCGCTGATACATCCTGAAATGCGTGCTTATTTTGGCCCAAAAGAGACTGACATCTCACTCGAAGTCTTTCCCACTGGTTTTTTTCGCTTTTCAAGGCAGAGCTTTCTCGAAGAAGAACGCTTTGTTCAGGGCTTAATTTATATCTACAAAAGGGATTCTCAGAGGTTCCTTCGCGGGATGGAGGCCAAAGAAGCGGTCGCCGGTCAAGGGTTGGATACAAACCCCAAAACCCGTGAGTTTAGAGGATTTATCATCGCCCAGGAGGGCGGCGTTGCAATGCTTGCTTTTCGCCGTGGATCTACGTCATGTTCCTTTAGTTATCTTTCACCTACACCTTCTTTTGAGGGCAACTTCTGGCTTGGATATAGTACAAGAACCGTTCCAGAGCATTTAAATGGCACCCGCGTGACACGGCTGGTTTTTGAACATCTGGGCCAGAAACGCTCTGAGGTCATGACCACGGCAAGACAAGCCGGTATTTGTGAAATTGACAGTCTTTGGCCCTTTCACCGGACATTGTTGCGCCCGGATGAGGCATTTTGTTAAAGGTGTCGCAAGCCGGCCCTCAAGGTCGCGGATCGGCAAACAAAACCTCCCAAAACTGCTAGTTTTATCCTATCGTGATGCTAGCTATGAGGTTCACCGTGACGCAAACCACGAATTTATCATCTGTGCGCCGCCCTGTGTCAGAGGCGAATGGCCTTCCGAATGAACATTACATCAATCACGACATCTTTGAAGAAGAAAAACACGCTTTGTTGTTTTCAAACTGGGCTGGTTTAGCTGTCGGCGCTGATGTTCCAGAAACCGGTGACGCGGTTCCCATTACGTTTTTGGGAATGCCTCTTTTATTAATTCGCGATCGATCCAGCCGCATTCGAGTGTTTCAAAACACCTGCCGCCATCGCGGTATGATACTTGTTGAAACCGCCCAGAAAATAGAAGGCGCTATCCGTTGCCCCTATCACAGTTGGTGCTATGCCACTGATGGCCGGTTGATCAGCACCCCGCATGTGGGCGGCCCGGGTAAAAATACCCACAAGGACATTGATCGCACCACGCTTGGTCTCACCGAGATACGCACTCATATATGGCGCGATGTTGTCTGGATCAATGTCGACGGAAAAGCGCCCCCTTTTGAACAGGCAATGAAAGGTGCCATTCAGCGATGGGAGGAATTTGAACAGCCAATGCACCACGGAGGCGCCGACAGCCGGTTTGATCTAACCGTAAAATGCAACTGGAAACTTGCCGTTGAAAATTATTGTGAAAGCTACCACTTGCCATGGGTGCACCCCGGTCTCAACAGTTACTCACGGCTCGAAGATCACTATAATATAGAAAGCTACAATCACTATTCCGGTCAGGGGACATTGGTTTATCGCCAGCTAGAGGGTGAAAACGGCGCGCGCTTTCCCGATTTCACCGGGCTCAGCGACAAATGGCAAACTGCGGCTGAATATCTTGCAATCTATCCAAATGTGCTGCTCGGTGTGCACCGCGATCATGCCTTTACCATCTTGCTGATACCCGATGGTCCGGAAAGCACCGTTGAACAGGTTCATCTTTACTATCCTTCAACCTCCACCGATAAGGCATTGCGTTCGAAAAACACAGCACAATGGAAAGATGTCTTTGAAGAGGATATCTTTGTCGTCGAAGGCATGCAGCGCGGCCGCCACGGGGCACAATTTGACGGCGGCCGGTTTTCACCAGTAATGGATGCCCCGACACACTGCTTTCACGACTGGACCGCAAAAAACATTCAGGCGCATCGCGCGGCCAGCCATAAAAGCGCATGAGCGCGCTGAACGCTCGGATCCTTTCGGCGCATGCGGCCAATGACAAAAAAGCATTGGCCGACCTTTACCGGCAAGCGGCCCGCGCCGCCGAAACGCTTGACAGCGCCTGCTTTTTTGCCACCCAAGCCTATATTTTTGCCCTCGAGTGCAATCATGAACTTCAGATAGAGCTTTTTGAGTTTCTTAAAAAGCATGGCCGCGAAGAGTAAAGCTGTTTGACAGCCAAACCGGTTTGTCGCATCACGGTTTGGCTGGGTAAGAGAATTTGTCGTATGGATTTTAGAAATTTTATACCAACCCTTGCCTTGCTGGCGCTCGGAGGGCTCGGTGGGTTTCTGGCCAGTCTTACAGTAATGCCCCTTCCCTGGATGCTGGGCGCTTTGCTTGCGACCGCAAGTTTTACAATTGCGCGCCCTGAAGCCCTGCCCCACACCTATAAATTCCCAATGCTCCTGCGCATGCTCTTTATTGCCGTGATCGGCGTGATGATCGGCGCTCAGGTGACACCAGAGCTGGTGGCGCGCGCGCCTTTGATGGTCATGAGTTTGATCGGCCTGAGTGTTTTTGTACCGCTTGGTTTTGCTGCCAATTTGTGGATTTTTTGCCGCTTGGGCGGCTATGATCCCGTCACGGCATTTTTTTGCAGCGCACCTGGCGGGTTGATGGAAAGCATTACCATGGGCGAGGCCCATGGATGCAATATCAAACTTCTCACTGTGCAGCAGTTCTTGCGCATTATTGTGGTGATCATGCTCGTACCCATGCTGATGTCGGTGTGGATCGGCGCGCCCTTGGGCAGCGCTGCTGGCGTGCAAATTACCAGCGGGGTTCAAGCGGATATCACTCCAGAGCAGGTCCTGATCGGTGCTGGGGTTGTGCTTATTGGTCTGGTGTTTGGGCTCAAGCTTAAAATCCCTGCCGGTCAATTAATGGGACCGCTTTTGATCGCTGCTGCCGTCAACCTTTCTGGGCTGGCCACACTGCAACTCCCCGAAGTCTTGATTATCACAGCGCAACTCGTCATCGGCACTGCGCTTGGCTCCCGATTTGCAGGACTTAAACGTGATATGCTGGTCCGCGGTATTGCACTTAGCTTTGCCAGTGTGACAGCCATGCTTCTGATTGCTTTGGCAATTTGTTTAATCCTGCGGACATTTCAACCTTTGCCGTTTGATGTTTTACTGATCAGCTTTGCCCCGGGGGGGCTGACCGAAATGTCTTTGATCGCTCTGAGCTTGAATGCCAATCCCGCTTTGGTCAGCTTGCATCATATGTACCGGATAATACTGACCGTCTTCGCGCTCCATGCCTTGCAACGACATTTGCCTTCCAAAGGCTGATGTCAATCAATTGACTTTGCCGAACAGGCGGGCGCAAACTGCGCCTTCCCTTGTAAGCCTTCACAAAACTCGCATTACCGCATGCAGTGCCCCAGAGTTTTCTCTTTTTCTTTGCTCAAATACTCCCTTTAAGCTGCGCAGCTTAGGGCAAGCTTTTGGTTATATCTTTCTCAGGGGCCAGCGTTGATAAATAGATCACACAGCGCCTCTGCAGGCTCTATGAGGGATTTTTTTCTTCCAAAGCAAGCCAGTCGTCCTCAGCAGCCTGCAGCGCCTTTTGCCGTTCAACAAGAGCCCCGCTGGCTTTTTGAAATTTAAGCGGCGCCTGCTGGTAAAGATCTGGCGCAGACAGATACTCTTCAAGCTTTGCAATCTCAGCTTCCAGCTTTTCAATTTCCGCAGGAAGGTTTTCAAGCCGATGCCGCTCGGTAAATGTCAGGCCCGGTTTTTCTGACTGCCGGTCAGGTTTAACCTCCGACTTGACTTTAAGCGCATTGCTGGGCTTTGCGGGTGGCGGCGCAACCTGCTTCTGGGCTTGATAATCTGACCACCCGCCGGCATAGGCCACCGTGTGGCCGCCGCCTTCCATGGCGATGGTCGTTGTTGCCGCACGGTCTAGAAAATCGCGGTCGTGACTGACCAAAATCACTGTTCCTTGATAATCATCCAGCAACTCTTGCAGCAAATCAAGCGTTTCCACATCCAGATCATTGGTCGGCTCGTCCAGCACCAGAAGATTGCTTTCACGCGCCATAATCTTGGCCAGTAAAAGTCGTGCCTTTTCCCCACCCGACAGCGAGCGCACAGGCGCGCGGGCCTGCGCTTCGTCAAACAGAAACTCTTTTAAATACCCCACCACATGTTTTGGCCTGCCGCGCACCAACACCTGATCGGCTTTGCCCGACACCCGCATCGCCGGATCACCTGTCAGGCTGTCCCAAAGGGTCATCTCCGGATCAAGTTGCGTGCGGTTTTGG
>CABXKH010000002.1 GCA_902512685.1 Paracoccaceae bacterium
TCGAGCATAGCATCACTTCAAATGAGATGTTCGGGCTGAAGCAGCTGCCCAAGTCGATCCTAATTGTCGGCGGCGGTTATATTGCAAGTGAATTTGCCGGTATTATGAACGGGTTGGGGGTCGCCACCACGCAATATTATCGCGGCGAGCAAATTTTGCGCGGATTTGATCGAGAAGCGCGCGATTTGATCGCAGCGTCGATGATCGAGCGCGGCATTGATCTGCGCTGCGGCACGGATGTTACCAGAATCGAAAAAAATGGCTCGGGTTTGGTGGTCACGGATGCGCGGGGCAATACGGCCAGCTTTGATCAGGTGATGTATGCAACAGGCCGCGCGCCAAATACTGCAGGTCTCGGTCTGGAAGATATTGGCATTAAGACAGGGGCTGCCGGCGAAATACTGGTCGATGAATTTTCTCAAACCTCGCTGCCGTCGGTTTATGCCATCGGCGATGTGACCAACCGTGCCAACCTGACCCCGGTTGCGATCCGCGAAGCTATGGCCTTTGTTGAGACGGTGTTTAAGGATAATCCCATAGCGCCGGACCATGATTTAATTCCAACGGCAATATTTACCCAGCCTGAAATGGGCACTGTCGGGCTTTCCGAGGAAGCGGCGCGGGCCCAAGAGCCAATTGATGTCTATGCCAGTAGCTTTAAGCCAATGCATTCTGGATTCGCGGGTAAAAGCGAAAAAATGTTAATGAAATTGATTGTGTCACAAGACACCGACCGCGTGCTAGGGTGCCATATTGTTGGCCCTGCAGCCGGCGAGATGATCCAATTGGCCGGTATCGCGGTGAAGATGGGCGCAACCAAAGCCGACTTTGATCGCACGATGGCCGTGCATCCGACAATGGCAGAAGAACTGGTGACGATGCGTGTAATGCGCGCCAGTGCTTGAAAAATGAATTTTGCTGCCCAGTTTAAAGGGGAGCATAGAGTAGACCGAAGAGACGGATTAAAAGGGACAAATTTTATGGCTGGAAACTCAGGCGGCCCGTGGGGCGGCGGTGGACAGGGTGGCGACGATCGCGGCCCTAAACAAAATGAAGGCGGAGGACGGCGGCCGGCAAACGATGGCCTGCAAATGCCACCTGAAATCGATGATATGCTGAAAAAAGGCCAAGATCAGCTTCGGGTTCTGATGGGTGGAAAAGGCGGCGGTGGCCGTAGCGGCGATGGGGGTCGGGGTGAAGGACCAACTTTTGGGCGCGGCGCCTATTTGTTGATTTTAGCCGGCTTGGTGGTGTTTTGGGCCTTTAGCAGCTTTTACACTGTCAAACCGGAAGAAAAATCAGTCGAGCTTTTCCTAGGGAAATATTCGTCCATCGGAAGCCCCGGTCTGAATTTTGCCCCTTGGCCGCTGATGACTTATGAAGTGTTACCAGTCACGCGCGAACAAAACGAAGGGATTGGTGTTGGCGGTCGTGGAAGTGAAGCTGGCCTGATGCTGACCCGCGATGAAAACATCGTTGATATTGATTTTGAAGTGGTCTGGAATATCAATGATCCGGCCAAATACCTCTTTAATCTTCGCGATCCGCAAATGACCATCCGGGCGGTGGCTGAATCTGCGATGCGTGAAATTATCGCCCAATCCGAACTGGCGCCGATTTTGAACCGAGATCGGAGAGTCATCAAAGACGACCTTGCACTTTTGATCCAACAAACACTCGACAGCTACAATAGCGGCGTCAATGTGGTGCGGGTTAACTTTGACCGTGCTGATCCGCCAGAACAGGTGATTGATGCCTTCCGTGCGGTTCAGGCCGCCGAACAGGAACGCGATCGGCTTGAAAAACAGGCGGATGCCTATGCCAACCGGGTGCTTGCGCAGGCGCGCGGCGAATCTGCTCAGGTACTGGAAGAAGCAGAAGGATACCGCGCACGGGTGATCAATGAAGCAACCGGTGAAGCCAGCCGGTTCTCGGCTGTTTTAGAAGAATATCTGAAAGCCCCGGATGTTACCCGTAAACGGCTTTATCTTGAAACCATGGAAGAGGTCTTGGGAAGCGTCGACAAAGTCATCATCGATCAACAAGCAAGCGGTCAGGGCGTTGTGCCTTATCTGCCACTGAACCAACTTCGGCAGGAGAATAAGTGATGCGTAGAATAGGTTTTCTCATTCCCGCTCTGGTGATCTTAATCATCGGTCTCATGTCAGCAATATTTATTGTCGACGAACGTAACAAAGCGCTTGTGCTTCAATTTGGTCGCGTGGTGTCCATCAAAGAAGACCCCGGTCTGGCGTTTAAAATACCGTTCATTCAGGAAGTTGTGTTCTACGATGATCGGATCCTAAGCCGTGATGTAGACCCGCTTGAAGTCACGCCGCTTGATGATCGGCGTTTGGTGGTTGACGCCTTTGCCCGCTACCGGATTGTCGATGTCAACCAATTCCGCGAAGCCGTTGGCCCAGGCGGGATTCAAATTGCAGAGACCCGTTTGGACGGCATTTTGATCAACGAATTGCGCGAAGTTCTTGGTTCTGTGAGCTCAAACGATATCCTAAGCTCGGATCGGGCGGCTCTGATGCTGCGTATTCGCAACGGGGCAATTGAAAGCGCGCGGTCGATCGGGCTTGAAGTTGTGGATGTGCGATTGATACGAACGGACCTTCCAAGGGCCAACCTGGATGCCACTTTTGCACGGATGCGCGCCGAACGTGAACGCGAGGCCGCAGATGAGATCGCGCGCGGTAACGAGGCGGCGCAGCGGGTTCGCGCGACAGCGGATAGAACGCAGGTCGAGATTGTCTCGGAAGCCAAACGCGAATCTGAAATCGCGCGTGGTCAGGCTGATGCTGAACGCAATAAAATCTTTGCCGAAGCCTTTGGGGCCGATCCTGAGTTTTTCGAGTTTTACCGCTCGCTGGCGGCCTACCGCTCCGCTTTGCGGGGCCAAGGCACGAGTATGGTCATGTCGCCGGATTCAGAGTTTTTCAACTATCTGAAATCTGATTCGGGCGGTAAATGATCGAAGCGATTCTTTGGGGTCTAGGCCTTGTTTTGCTCATCGAGGGGCTGGTTTATGGACTGGCCCCTCAGATCATTGAACAGCTGCTAGATCAGCTTAAATCAATGCCTTATTCGACACGCCGCATCTTTGGCTTAAGCACCGCTCTGGCTGGGGCAATGTTGTTATGGGCCGTAAGGGCATTTTTTTAAACACGCCTTCATCTCACGCGTGATCACAAGTTCTTGGGTGTCTTTTCTTGCTATTGCCGATTGATGATCGCGGCCCTAGATAAAAAGAACATTCATCCGGCGTTTAATGCCATTTGCAATGACAGGAGTTGATGAACATGTTTGTAACGCGTCAGAGGTCGAGGGCTCATGCCCCCACAATTAATATGCAGGCTTGGATTTTAATCCGCAGCGTATCTTTCGGGGCGATGGCATTATTATTTTTACTGGTGCAAAATCTGCCAGCGTTTGCCCGCGGCGCGCCGGAAAGCTTTGCTGATTTGGTTGAAGTTACAAGCCCGGCTGTGGTGAATATTACCACCACCACTAAAATTGATACAAAAATTGCCCCCCGCGGCATTGTGCCCGAAGGCAGCCCGTTTGAAGATCTGTTTCGCGATTTTCAAGAACGCAATCCCAATGGCGCACCGCCTCGCAGGGCCTCTGCCTTGGGCTCCGGTTTCATCATTTCCGAAGACGGCTTTATGGTCACAAATAATCACGTGATCGAAGGTGCGGACGAGATCATGGTTGAATTCTCTGATGGCAGTGAACGGGCTGCAAAAATCATCGGGGTTGATAAGAATATTGATATTGCGCTGCTAAAAGTCGACACCGATGTTGCGCTTGGATATGTGAGCTTTGGCAATAGCGATATTGCCCGTGTGGGTGATTGGGTTATGGCGATCGGTAATCCGCTGGGGCAGGGTTTTTCTGTTTCGGCCGGGATTATTTCTGCACGCAACCGTGAGCTTTCGGGCTACTACGATGATTATATCCAGACCGATGCGGCGATCAACCGCGGCAATTCTGGCGGACCACTGTTCAGTATGGACGGCGAAGTTATCGGGGTAAATACTGCGATATTATCACCCAACGGTGGGTCGATCGGGATCGGGTTTTCCATGTCGTCAAATGTGGTTGCCCCCGTGGTGGCGCAACTGCGTGAGTTTGGCGAAGTGCGCCGCGGTTGGCTGGGCGTTACGATCGGCAATGTGACAGAAGATATTGCGGAAGCTCTGGGACTTGACGATCCAAGCGGCGCCATCGTGCAGGATGTGGCTGCGGGTGGACCCGCTGATGAGGGCGGGCTTCAGGCTACGGATGTGATTGTGATGTTTGATGGTATCAAGGTGGCAAATTCGGGCGAATTGGTCCGGGTGGTCGGCAAAGCACCTGTGGGCAAAACCGTCAATGTTGTGGTGCTGCGGGATGGCAAGCGTAAAACCCTTCAGGTGGCCCTTGGTCAGCGGCCCTCCCTCGATGAGTTGGCGCGCAGTGGAGGCCTTGGTAATCAGCCGCCGCAAGAGCCCGAAGTGAGTACATTCATGGGTATAGGGCTGATGGATATTGATCCTAAATTGCGCAAAGAAAAGGGTCTTGATGAAAGCGCTGTTGGGCTGTTTGTACACAGTGTTGATGAAGCCTCAGATGCCTATCAAAAAGGTCTGCGCGCTGGTGATATCATCACCGATGCAGGGCAGAAAAGTGTCGGCAGCGTTGCTGATTTTGCCGAACAATTGGCCAGCACCAAAGAGTCAGGGCGGCAGTCAATTCTGGTCTTGGCACGGCGCGAAGGCCAACCGCGCTTTGTGGTTCTAAACCTCGAGTAATTGAAAAACCTGTTTGCGAAAGCCCGCTTTTTAGCGGGCTTTTAGCTGCCTTCAACAGTTTGACGTGGCACCGGTAGAAGGCCGAGGGTATTGGTGGTTTGACGGGCTAAAATGGCGCTGTCTAATCCATTTTCTGACTGATAACGGCGCAGGGCGACTTTGGTGTCGTGATCCATTATCGCCGTGAGTTTTCCATTGAAATAGCCGCGTGCAGCCAAGGCCCGTTGTAAACTGGCGATCAAATCGGCGTTTATTTCATCTTTGCAGGGCGTATCAAACCACCTTATAGCGCGCTCGCGTATAACTCGGTAAATAGTCTGGTTTTGATATGTAGCGGGGGCGATTTGACGGCCTGACGGGCTCAATTTTGGCGGCGCAATGAGCTTTTTTTCAGTTACCGTTTCATAGATTTCGGGTTGGGAAATTTTGGCTCGGCAGACTTCTTTTTCCAGTTCTGGGGCATTTATATTTACTCCCAGCGTTGGCGTACTGAGCACGCAGGCTGAAAATAGGATAGGGCTAAGTGCTATTATAATTGGGGCAGCAACGCGGTGCATTTTATATTCCTTAAATCAATATACCTTATTTATGTGCCTGCAACGCTGTTGCCTATCTTTTTTTCAACCGGAGCCAATAATTGATCAAGTAGAGGGGATATATCTTCGATTTTTTCAGCAATCACATGTGTGACACCATCTGCGCGCTGCAATCGGCCGGTCACCCGCATCAGCCGCGCAGAAATCACCGCCCGCCGATAGCGTTCAAAAATCTTACGCCAAACCACAATATTCACGGTTCCGGTTTCATCTTCAAGCGTGATAAAAATAACCCCCTTGGCGGTGCCCGGCCGCTGGCGCAGAATTACCAATCCGGCAACGCACACCCGTGCATGTGCGGGCGGCTGGTGCAGATGGGAAGCGCAGCAGGCTGATGGCGGCTTCGGCCAGTGAGTATGAACAGCTTCAGTCATAAGAACAAAGATAGAACAAAATAATTTTGTCGCAAGGGGATATTTTAGGGGTCGTAAAAGGGCTGGCGCATCCTAAATACACAAGATACTAAAGATTAAACCGATTTTGAACGAGGCTCACGGCAATGGCAAAGATTACCTATATCGAGCATAACGGTACCGAACATCAGGTTGATGTGGCCAATGGTTTAACGGTTATGGAAGGCGCGCGGGACAATAATATCCCCGGAATAGAGGCCGACTGCGGCGGTGCCTGCGCCTGTTCAACCTGTCATGTCTA
This sequence comes from Paracoccaceae bacterium, assembly GCA_902512685.1. Lineage (GTDB taxonomy): Bacteria > Pseudomonadota > Alphaproteobacteria > Rhodobacterales > Rhodobacteraceae > CABZJG01. The sequence continues at coordinate 6,053 of CABXKH010000002.1, forward strand.
TGTGCATCCAGACTGGGTCGAAAAGCTGCCCTCAATGGATGATATGGAAGAGGATATGCTTGATTTTGCCTATGAGCCAGATCTAGCGCGCTCGCGCCTGACCTGCCAGATTAAAGTGACTGATGCAATTGACGGGCTTGTGGTGCACATGCCCGAGAAACAGATTTAAGCAAAGCCTAAGGCCACTTAGCTGCCGCTTTCTTCCATTGCTTCAAGCTCATCGATCATCGCAGAGATCATCGACAATCCCTTATCCCAGAATTTTGGATCGCCTGCATCCAGTCCGAACGGGGCAAGCAGGTCTTTATGATGCTGCGAGCCGCCAGCCTTAAGCATTTCAAAATACTTGTCTTGAAACCCTTCTGGGCTGTCTTGATAGACCGCATAGAGCGCATTGACCAATCCATCTCCAAAGGCATAGGCATAGACATAAAAGGGCGAATGTACGAAATGCGGGATATAAGCCCAAAAGGTGTCATAGCCGGGCATGAATTCAAATGCGGGCCCCAGGCTTTCGCCTTGCACGCTCATCCAGAGCGCGTTGATGTCCTCTGGGGTTAGCTCGCCCGATTTGCGCGCTGCGTGCAATTTGCATTCAAAATCGTAAAACGCAATCTGGCGCACCACTGTGTTGATCATGTCTTCGACTTTTCCAGCCAGCAGCACTTTGCGTTCGTTTTGGTCTTTGGCATTTTCCAAAAGCTTACGAAAGGTCAGCATTTCGCCAAACACACTGGCGGTTTCGGCAAGGATGAGCGGTGTTGAGGACAGCATTTCACCCTGGGCTGCGGCCAGTCGTTGGTGTACCCCATGACCCAGCTCATGCGCGAGCGTCATAACATCGCGCGGTTTGCCAAGATAATTCAGCATCACATAGGGATGCACATCGGTGACTGTCGGATGGGCAAAGGCGCCCGGCGCTTTTCCGGGTTTTACCGGTGCATCAATCCAGCCTTGGGTGAAAAACGGCTCGGCCAGATCGGCCATACGCGGATCAAAGCCGGCGTAGGCGTCCATCACGGTAGCGCGGGCCTCATCCCAGCCGACGATGCGGCTGCTTTCCATCGGCAGCGGCGCGTTGCGGTCCCAGACCTGCAATTTGTCAAAGCCAAGCCATTTGCGCTTGAGCTCGTAATAGCGGTGGCTGAGTTTTGGATAGGCCGCCACAACCGCATTGCGCAGCGCCTCGACCACTTCGGGTTCAACATCATTGGACAAATGCCGCCCGGTTTGCGGGCTTGGCATGGCGCGCCAGCGGTCAATGATGTCTTTTTCTTTGGCCAAAGTGTTGTGCAACCGGCTGTAAACTTTCAGATTGTCTTGGAACACCGCCGCCAACTCACGCGCTGCAGCTTCGCGTTTAGAGCGGTCATGGTCGGTGAGAAAATTCAGCGCGCCTTCTATGTTGTAGCTTGTGCCATCTATGGTGAATTCCAGACCGGCGGTGGTTTCATCAAATAGCTTTTCCCACGCATCGCCTACAGCGCCAAGATCATGCAGGAACTTTTCCAGCTCGTCGCTGAGCTGATAAGGTTTCATTGCGCGGATACGTTCAAATACCCGGCGGTATCGGGCTAAATCAGGGCTTTGCTCAAGCAAGCTGGCCAGATGCTTATCGTCAAGGCGGTTCAGCTCTAGCGTGAAAAATACCAAAGGGGTGCTAAAATCAGTGACTTTTTCCTGCAGGTCACTCATGAATTTTGTCCGCTCGCCATCTGTGGTGAGCTGATAGTAGCGCAGCCCCGCATAGGACATGATGCGGCCGCTGACCGCGCTAATTTTTTCCTGCCGCTGCACGCAGCTCAGTAGCGCCTTGGCGCTAAGCGCGGCAAGCTTGCCTTCGTAATCGGCAGCAAAGCTTTGGCATTCCTTTTCCAGCCAGGCCAGATCGCTGTGCAGCGCGGGGGCGTCGGGGCTTTTGTAAAGATCGCTGAGGTCCCACTCGGGAAGAACGCCCAAATCCTTGTTGGAGGGGGCGGCCGCGGTGTCGGTGGCGGAAAAATTGAGCTGGAACATCTTTTACCCTTTACTTGCTTGGCTTTCAGATAGGGCGCGGCAGACAGTTTTGCAAGTCACCATCACAGCGCTTTGCGTGATCATTTTTGAGTATTTTTGCAAAGAGAAAATGGTTGGCTGTCTGAGAGTATAGAGCGGACGCCCCCATGGGCTGGCGCAGCCGCGAAAGGGAATTGCAGTAAAGTGTTTCAGACGTGCTTTACGCATGATGCTAGGATGTGCTGATTAGGTTGCTATGGGCATCAAAATGCGCGCAGATTTGATCCAAAATGGCATTATGTACCTGCGGCGCTTCCATCAAAACTTCATGCTGGCCCGGATCAATCATAACCAATGTGCCGTTGGACCAGGCCGCCATGCGTTCCTTGATCCTGGGTACATCCACAACCTGTTCGTCGCTGCCGAGAAAGCACAGGCAGGGTTGTTTTGGACTGGGCAGGTATGACAGCTGCCGGGTTTCGTGCAGCGCCCGGTGAAACCACCGCAGGCTGGGCCCGCCAAGCTGCAACTCAGGGTGCTCGATCATTTGCTTGCGCAAATAGTCCCACATGGGTTGATCGGTGGTGAGGGTATTATCTTTGAACGGGGCGCTGAGGCAATAGCTTTCGGCTTTGGTGCTTGGCATATAGGCGGTGCCGAGACCGACCAATGTGCCTAGCTTGGCGCTCAACCATGCTGTGGGCCGGGTCAGGGGGGAAAGTTCAATGCCCCACATCGGTCCGGAAAAGGCCGCCGCAAGAAATCTATCATTTTTGTAAAGTGCCCGCAGACCAATGCAGCCGCCCATAGAATGGCCCAGAATATACCACGGTTTTGGAAGATCAACCTGCGCAGCCCAGTGCATCACAGCGTCAAGATCAACCTGATATTCAGAAAATTCGCTAACATGACCAAGCAGCGTATCTTTGTGCAACCGCTCTGACAGGCCTTGTCCGCGCCAGTCGATGGCAAGAACACCGTAGCCATTTTTCACCAATCTGCGGGCTACCTTGCCATATTTTTCAATATATTCAGTGCGGCCAGGGCATAAAAACACAGTTCCACGCCCCGCGTTAGCGGGCCAGTGCCCGACCCTGATGCGCAGGTTGTCTTCGGTGGTTAGCCAATATCCGTATGCCTCAGGTGGCCCGTCGGCAGAGGCATTGAACAATGGGGCCGCAGCTGCCTGCATTAACCGAGTATTGTTCCAAGCCGCATGGCTGTGCCCATATCGCCATCGACCAACAAGCGCCCGCCCATAAAGGCGGATGTGGAATCCAAATCGCCCGATAGAATATCGCGAAAGGTTTCGGCGTCCGCACTGAGCGTTACCTCAGTTTCATCGTCACCTGCCCGTACCCCGTCGGTGTCGATAATAATTGCGCCTTCTCCTGTGATGGAAAATTTGGCTGATCCGTCAAATGTTGTGCCGTCAAGCTTTGCCTTTAAAGCGGCAACCGCTTCTGCAATCACATCACTCATGGTTTTGGTCTCCTGATAAATATTTCTGGGGTAAAATCCCCAATTCAGCGATCATCTGCAACTGTGCCAGATCAAGAACTCAATTTTTAACATCTCTTATTGATTTTGCTAATTTTACCTTTTTTTCTGCACGCGTCAATTGCCTCTGCCGCAAGGTCAACCTGTGCGTGCAGGCGGGCATGGGCCCCAGCGCGATCTATTCTTGGGCTTTTCCAGGTCAGCTTTTACTATACATCCTTATCGTCACGGCATAGAGATTATTTGCAGTGATGCGCCATATCTGGCGCGAGAAAAACACGTGAAAGGGTGAGGCAAAATATGGCGCAACAGGCGCGGATTGTGGCGGTCTTGGGGCCTACCAATACAGGTAAGACCCATTATGCGATAGAGCGAATGCTGGGCTATCGCAGCGGGGTGATAGGGCTTCCGCTTAGGCTTTTGGCGCGAGAAGTTTATGATAAGATTGTTGCTATTCGCGGCCCGTCAGTGGTTGCCTTGTTGACGGGCGAAGAGCGGTTGGTGCCACCGCGGGCCCAATATTGGGTCTGTACCGTCGAAGCCATGCCGCACGGCATGGGGGCAGATTTTGTCGCGATTGATGAAATTCAGCTTTGTGCTGATCCAGAGCGCGGTCACGTTTTTACCGATCGCCTGCTGCACATGCGCGGCGCCCAGGAAACGTTGTTTTTGGGGTCAGATACGATGCGGGGGCCGATTTCGGCACTGGTGCCCGAAGCGGAATTTTTGCACCGCAAACGTTTAAGTACCCTGAGTTATTCGGGGTCAAAAAAGATCAGCCGAATGCCACCCCGTAGTGCAATTGTGGGGTTTTCCGTTGAGGGGGTCTATGCAATTGCTGAACTGATTCGCCGGCAAAAAGGCGGGGCAGCCGTGGTCATGGGGGCGCTAAGCCCGCGCACCCGCAATGCGCAGGTGGAGCTTTATCAAAACGGAGAAGTGGACTATCTGGTGGCCACCGATGCGATCGGCATGGGGCTAAACCTAGATGTACATCATGTGGCCTTTTCCGCCCTGAGTAAGTTTGACGGTCGCCGAATGCGCGCATTGGCCCCCAATGAATTGGCCCAGATCGCAGGCCGGGCAGGGCGCGGCATGGCAGATGGCAGCTTTGGGGTGACGGGTGAAGCGCCGGCATTGGACGAACCCGTTGCCGAAGCCATTATGGAGCACCGGTTTACGCCTTTAAGGCGGCTTCAATGGCGCAATTCAGTGCTTCAATTTGGCACTCCAGAGCGCTTAATTTCTTCGCTTGAACAACCTGCGCAAAGCCCTCATTTATTTAAAGCGCGTGAAGCAGATGATCTGATGGCACTAAAAACACTGGTCCAGATACCTGAGCTACGCGGTGCCGTTCAGGATGCAAACTCGGTACGGTTGCTGTGGGATGTGTGCCGGGTGCCGGATTTTCGTGGCCTTGGTCATGCAGATCATGCCAGCCTGCTGGCTGGTATATTTACTTATTTGCACGAAAGGGGCAGTGTTCCAGATGATTGGTTTGCCCGTCAAATCAACCGGATAGATAAAACCGATGGAGATATTGACACCCTATCAAATCGGCTGGCATTTATTCGCACATGGACCTATGTTGCGCAGCGTTCCGGTTGGGTGCATGACGAAAATCATTGGCGCGGAGCGACGCGCGCTGTAGAAGACAGGTTATCAGATGCTCTGCATGAGCGTTTGACTCAAAGATTTGTGGATCGGCGGACATCGGTTTTGTTGCGCCGGCTCAAGCAAAAGGAGGCCCTTTTGGCCGAAGTGAATGATAATGGTGAGGTGACCGTCGAAGGGGAATTCGTTGGTCGGCTCGAAGGATTTAGGTTCCGGCGGGACAAAGACGCCAGCGGACAAGAAGCAAAAGCAATTCAAGCGGCTTCGCTGCAGGCACTGGCGCCACATTTCCATCTAAAAACTGATCGCTTTTACAATGCGCCCGACACTGAGATTGATTTTACCGATCAAGGTGGCCTTATGTGGGGCGAACAGGCCGTTGGAAAGCTGATAGCTGGTGATGACCCCTTAAAGCCAAAAGTGAGTGCTTTTGTGGATGAAGCCGCCGGCCCAGAGTTGTTGGAAAAAGTCGAGCGCCGCTTAAACCATTTTATCGATCGGAAAATTGCCGCTCTTTTTGATCCGCTGCTGAACCTGCAGCGTGATGAGACCTTAAACGGTTTGGCGCGCGGTTTTGCCTTTCGTCTGGTCGAAGGTTTTGGCCTACTGCCAAGGGCTGCAGTCGCGGATGATGTCAAGGCTTTGGATCAGGACGCGCGCGCAAGCCTGCGCAAACATGGCATTCGCTTTGGTCAATTTACCATCTTTATGCCGCTCTTGCTGAAACCTGCGCCGACGCGTTTGCGTTTGCTGTTATGGTCACTTGCCCAGAAGATTGATGTTTTTCCAGAAGCGCCACCCCCCGGTTTGGTGACTGTTCCAACCGACGAACAGGCGCCCAAAGGCTCTGATACCATGTCGGGCTATCGTATCGCCGGTGCGCGGGCCATTCGGATCGACATGTTGGAACGGTTGGCCGATTTGCTGCGTGTAGAAGATAGCCGCAATGGGTTTGAAGCCAAAGCGGATATGCTGTCTATCACCGGAATGACGCTAGAACAATTTGCGGATTTGATGCAGGGCTTGGGCTATAGTGCTGATAAAGGCGAGCGCGAAAAAGTCAAAGCGGCTGCTAAGGTTGATGGCGAAGTGCAACCTGCCGAAGGCTCGCCAAATGAGCCGGCAGATGAGGGTGAAGAGGCTTTGGATGCAAACAGCGCGCCAGAGCAAGGCGTCGAAGTCTCCGGTGCGATAGATTCGGATGTATCCGTGCCCGCCTTTGATCAGAGCGGCGAGATAAAAGAAGAGCTGCAACCTGAACAATCCGCTCAGACAGATAGCCCCTCTGACAGTAAGGAAGCGGCCGGTGATGCGGTAAATGCGGACGGCGCTTCGGCGCCAGAAGATGTCTTGGATGAGCCGGAAAAAGAGGTGTTCTACACCTTTAAATGGGGTCGGCGGCCGCCTCGGCGGGGCGCAAACCACGGCGCAGAAAATTCAAACTCTTCCGGCAATAAAAAGCCAAGCAAGCGCAAACCAAAGCCAAAAAAACGCCCTGAGTCCACCGGTGCGAAAAAATTTCAGGCCCGGCCGGAAAAGAAACAAACCATCGATCCAGACAATCCATTTGCCGCGGCCCTCATGGGGCTTAAGACGAAGGAGTAATCTTGCCGCCCCCTGAGCAGAAACTGCGGATTGATAAATGGCTCTGGCATGCGCGATTTTTCAAAACCCGTAGTTTGGCCAGCAAAATTGTTTCTGCAGGACATGCGCGTGTAAATGGCAAAAAAATATCCAAATCGGCGACCGCTGTTTGTATCGGTGACCGGTTGCGGTTTGCCCAAGGCAGGATCGAGCGTGAAGTTGAGGTGCTTGGTCTTGGCGAACGTCGAGGACCAGCTGCTGAGGCGCAAACATTATACCAAGATCACACACCCGTTCAAAAAATTGATCCTCAAGCTCCCCGGTTTGAAGGAAAAGGTCGCCCAACCAAGCAGAATCGTCGCAGGACCGGACTTATGCGCGATCAGATGCTTGAATGACGACGAACTGTAGATTAGCTAAGTCGAGAATTGTCTGAGATTTGGATAACCCCCAATGACCTATATCGTGAATGATAAGTGTATTGCCTGTAAATATACCGACTGCGTAGAAGTCTGCCCGGTCGATTGTTTTTACGAAGGCGAGAATATGTTGGTGATCCATCCAGACGAATGCATTGATTGCGGTGTTTGTGAACCAGAGTGCCCCGCAGATGCAATCCGCCCCGACACCGAACCCGATATGGAAGAATGGGTGGAGTTTAACCGCAAATATGCAGAAATGTGGCCGGTGATTATCACCAAAAAAGATCAGCTTCCAGAGGCCGAAGAGCGCGACGGTGAAACAGGCAAGCTGGAAAAGTACTTTTCTGAGGCAGCGGGCGAGGGTGGTTAATCTTTGGGGCTGCTAAATTTGTGCGCTGCTAGGAATCAGTCAAATTTTGTGTTATATTCCCATCGTAAACTAAATAGCCAATATGGCGGGCAGTCCAAATAGGCTCCGCCTACCACTTTGGTCAGCTGTTGTAGCATCCAGCAGGGGAAAACAAATCCTCTGTCGGTGTTTTGTCGTCTTAAAGCGACGTAAAAGGGGAAAGTAAATGTCGAAGTCCAAGAAATCCGAGTTCTCTCCAAATGAATATGTGGTGTATCCGGCCCATGGTGTGGGAAAAATCGTTTCCATTGAAGAACAAGAAATTGCCGGAATTTCGCTCGAGCTGTTTGTGATTTCTTTTGAAAAGGATAAAATGACCTTGCGGGTGCCAACGCATAAGGCAACCGAAATTGGCATGCGTGCCCTTAGCTCGCCTGACGTGATCCTCAAAGCCATGACAACCCTGAAGGGCAAGGCCAAGGTAAAACGCGCAATGTGGTCGCGCCGCGCGCAGGAATATGAGCAAAAGATTAACTCTGGCGACTTGATTGCCATCGCGGAAGTGGTGCGCGATCTGCACCGCAACGATGACCAGCGTGAGCAAAGCTATTCCGAGCGTCAGCTATATGAAGCGGCGCTGGAACGTTTGACCCGCGAGGTTGCGGCTGTCGAAGACGGGGATGAAGCGGCCGCAGTTAAAAAGGTTGATGATGTGCTGGTGTCGCGCGCAGCCTAAGTTTGGCCCATGCGGTGCCCGCAAAAGATTAAGCGCAGGCCAGTAAAACTATAAGAGCTGCCAGCTCGGAAAGCTGGCCTGTCGCGCCTAGAATATCGCCGGTTTGACCGCCAATTTTAGCGATTGCGATCCGCGCGAAGGCCCAAGCCGTTAAAACGGCAAGCGCGCAGGCCAGCACTCCGGAAAACCCACCGAAAACCAATCCTATGAATACGGCCAAGGCAAGGCCCGCATAGGCGGGCTGAAAATCGGGCCGTCCGACGCTGTGGGACAGCCCGTCAAGGCGTGCGTGGGGTAGGTTGGCCATCACCACTGCCATAAGGGCGCGGCCAATCACCGCCGCAATTATCAATCCGCCAAAGGCAAATTCCGCCTCTAAAAGGCTCACCAAAAGACCCCAGCGCAGGGCAAAAGAGATAACCAATGCCAGCACCCCATAAGTGCCAATTGTGCTGTCTTTCATAATTTCAAGGCGGCGGGTCGGATCATGTCCGCCCCAAAGCCCGTCGGCGCTATCGGCCAGTCCGTCTTCATGCATGGCGCCGGTCAAAACGATCCCTATGGCCAGACCAATGAGCGCCGCCACCATGGGCGGCAGTCCAAGCCAAAGTCCGGCCATGCATCCAAGCCAAACGGCAGCAGCCCAGAGAACGCCGATGAGCCCATAGGCCCAAACGGCTTCGGCTTGCCGCTCATAGGCATTTTCCGGCACTTTGATCGGTATGCGGGTCAGCAGGCTGAGCGCCACCATGAGATCAAGCCGCCAAGTTTTGAGCCAAAGTTGGGACATGTCGTCTTCAGTCCTAAAGATGCCTTGATTTCGCTTGTTAAGGTTTCTGAGTGTTGTACATAGCGTGAGATTGAAGCCAACAACAAGGCAAAAGCAAATGACCGCATCATTTTCATCCCTCGCAGAATTTTCTGCTCTTATTCACCAAGCCCCTTCTATAGATGACCAAGCCCTTGAGGCAGCACGGGAACGCAATGGGCAGTTGACCAAACCCCCCGGCGCCTTGGGCCGATTGGAAGATCTGGCGATTTGGTATGCCGGTTGGCGCGGTACGCCCAAACCGCAACTCAAAGCGCCCCAAGTGGTCATATTTGCCGGCAACCACGGGGTGACGGCCCAAGGCATTTCTGCCTTTCCGGCCGAAGTCACCGAACAAATGGTGTTGAACTTTAAATCAGGCGGCGCTGCGATCAACCAGCTGTCGTCTTGTTTCGGAGCGCGCCTTGATGTGCATGCGCTGCAACTGGACAAGCCAACAGCTGATTTCACCCAAGGCCCGGCCATGAGTGAAGAAGAGTGTATTGATGCGCTAAAAACCGGCTGGGCGGCAGTGGATGAAGCCAGCGACTTACTGGTCACCGGTGAGATGGGCATAGGCAACACCACATCAGCAGCCGCGATTGCGCTGGCCCTTTACGGTGGCTCTGGCGCCGACTGGGCCGGCCGTGGAACCGGTGTTGATGACGCTGGCCTGTCACGCAAAGCAAAGGTAATTGAGGCAGGTCTTGCCGCCAACCCTCAAGCCGCTGGCAATGGGCTTGAAGCGCTGCGATGTCTTGGGGGGCGGGAACTGGCGGCCATGGTGGGGGCAATTGCCCATGCGCGGATGCAAAAAATTCCGGTTATACTTGATGGTTTTATCTGTTCAGCGGCCGCGGCGGCATTGGATCACGCTGTTCCCGGGGCTTTAGATCACGCAGTGGCGGGGCATGTCAGTGCAGAAGGCGCGCATAAGGCGATCCTTGAGCAGATCGGTAAAAAGCCACTTCTGTCCATGGAGATGCGGCTGGGCGAAGGCTCTGGTGCGGCGCTGGCAATCAGTATGCTGCAGGCTGCTGTGGCTTGCCACACAGGCATGGCCACATTTGCCGAAGCTGGGGTTTCCGACGGATAATGCCGTTTCTAGCGCGTGGGTAGTGGGGCATCGGCTTTGGTTTGATCCATCACGATCCGGCTTTGCACACGCAGCACCATGGGCAGCGGCAAAAGAACATCCTGAACCAATATGTTCAGCCCCTTTAAGCCGCTGCAAAAGACCCGAAGCATATAATCGGCTTCGCCGGTCAATGTCCAAGCGGCCACAATTTCGGGGCGGGTGCTCAGCATACGGGAAAACGCCCGGCCCTGTTCTGGGCCATGCGTGCTTAGTTGTACTTGAATAAAGGCTTGAACCTGTAAACCAAGCTTTTCAGCGTCGACATGGGCGCGATAGCCAGAAATATAGCCTTCAACTTCCAGCTTTTGACGGCGCCGGGCTGCTTGGCTTGGCGATAGATTTAACAGCTCGCCCAAATCCTGTGCAGTGAGCTGACTGTCATTTTGCACGGCCGCTAGTAAGGCTTTATCAATGTGATCTATCATGCGATAAATTTCCCCTAAAATTTAAAATTATATAAAAAATACGCAATAATAAATCAAAGTACACAAATAATTGCGCATTTTTTTCAAAATATACGCGTTATTATTGGTGTGTAAAATATTGAAAAGGAAGTTTACCATGGGTCCGTTCCCGCATGATGCCCCGAAATCAGAAATTTCAAAGACCAACCCGATTGGCACCGATGGGTTTGAATTTGTTGAATTTGCGCATCCTGAACCACAAAAACTGCGAGATCTGTTTGCCACGATGGGCTATCAGTACAGTGCCACACATAAAACCAAAGAAATTGAGCTGTGGCAGCAAGGCGATATTACCTATGTATTGAATGCCCAAACCGATAGCTTTGCCGCAAAGTTTTCTGCCGAGCATGGCCCCTGCGCGGCCTCGATGGCATGGCGCGTAGCTGATGCCCAGCATGCCTTTGACCATGCGGTAAAATGCGGGGCAAAACCCTTTGAGGATGCGGGCAAATGCCTGAATGTACCGGCGATTTACGGGATCGGCGGATCATTGATCTATTTTGTTGATCAGTACCGCGATGCCGACCCTTATGGGGAAGAGTTTGACCGGATTGCCGCACCAAATCCAGCGGGCGTTGGGTTTTATTATCTTGATCATTTGACCCATAATGTCTTTCGGGGAAATATGGACACCTGGTTTTCCTTTTATAAAAATCTGTTCAATTTTAGGGAAATCCGGTTTTTCGATATAGAAGGAAAATATACCGGACTTTTTAGCCGCGCCTTGACCTCGCCTTGCGGCCGCATTCGCATTCCGCTTAATGAAGACCGCGGCGAAACCGGCCAAATTGTGGCCTATCTTAAAAAATATAAAGGCGAAGGCATTCAGCATATCGCGGTTGGCAGCGAAGATATTTATAGCTCAACCGATCAAATTGCTGAAAATGGTTTGCGGTTTATGCCGGCGCCACCTGATGCCTACTACGATCTTAGCCATAAGCGGGTGGTGGGCCATGAAGAGCCCATCGAGCATATGAAAAAACACGGCATCTTGATTGATGGCGAAGGCGTGGTGGATGGCGGCGAGACGAAAATCTTGTTGCAGATATTTTCAAAAACCGTGGTAGGCCCGATCTTTTTTGAGTTTATTCAGCGCAAGGGCGAAGACGGATTTGGCGAAGGCAACTTCAAAGCCTTGTTTGAATCGATCGAACGCGAGCAGATCGCCAATGGAGAGTTGGTGGCCAGTTGATCAACCGCGCGGCAGCGACAGGGTTATGTTCTCGCCGCTTTTGATATAACGCAGCTCGTTTTTCGCGATGGCGGCCACACGTCCGCCATCCAACCTATCGCCCACTTCAACCATGACCCGGCGGCCGCTTTTCAGCCGAATCAAGGCACGCCGTGTGCTTTTGGTGCCAAAAACCCCGATCAGGTTAATTTTGCGTAGATTAAGCGCCCTTTTCAAAGTGGCGTGTTTGCGCACCAGTGTATTGCTAGGCTCTGTGCCTGCGCCCGTGCCGACGTCTGCTTCTTCACCTTCACTTATGGTGCTTATCAGGCGCGATAGAAAACTGATGCCTTGCGTGGTTTCCAAATCAAGCGGTCGGCTTTTGGGACGTAGTGATGCCAATAGGGGTTGTTCGAAGGGAAGGGGTTTGATGGCCGCAACGGCCTCTGCGGGTCTAACTTTGGGTCGCAACTGGGCCAAAGCAGCAAGTGCCTCTTGTGCCTTTTGATCTGGGGTCTTTAGGCTGCTGGGCCGCTGTGGGGGGCGAACCGTAACCAGTGGAATGCCGGTAACGGTCAACAACGGCACATTTTCAGTGCTTGGCTCTGGCACCATATTAGGCCGATCAGGTATCCGAGGAGAGTTTTGAATTTTTTGCTCGAGAAGGGCGACCTGCCCATTTTCCGATAGGGTGAGCGTCTGCGCATCCGGGGGGGTTGATCCGTCTTCTAAAAGATCAACTTCGGTCGACAGAGGGGTGCGCAGCGAAGTGTCAAATGGTGTTTGTGTTTCTGGTGTAAGTTTGGTGGTGTCCAAAGCGGCGATCTCTTGGGTTAGGACGGCGGCATCACCGCCGCTCTTGGCCATTGGACGCAACTCATCAGTTTTACTCTCGGTCGCGGTCCCGTTCGGCAATTCCTCGACAACGCGCAGATCATCTGCGCCAAGTGATGCTGTCGCAAATGACAATTCGGTCGGCCGTATGAAGTTGGGTTCAGGGATCAGTCCGGAAATAGGAGGCAGGGCGATCGCATCATAAACCTCAACCGGAGGATCAATCGAGGCAATATAGAGATCTCCTAAATAATCCCAGCCCATATCTGCCGGCGGAATCGGTGCAACGGGTATGCTGCGAAGTATGCTTGCCCTATTATGGCCCCCTTCGGAATTATGGATAGACAGGCCCAAGAAGGGCAGCATAAAGTTACTTTCGGGCCGCAAGTTGGCGCTATCGGGCAAAGTGTTTACATCTTTTCCATGTACCGCCGGGTCACGCGCGGCGCTGTAAATCGCCCCAAGAAAATCCCAGCTTGTCGCCAAAGGAAGCTCTGGGGCAATGGGCCAATCTGGCATCGGTTGATAAAGGTTGCGCAGCGCATCGGGCCGGGTTGGACCGGTGGGTTTTCTGTCAGGTCTTTCAAGCGGGATCAATTCGTGATCGCTGTCAATCAGGGCCAGAGATTGCCACGTAAACACTGGAGAGACCTGCCCCAAGCTAAGCGCTGGTTCATCCAGCACATCAACCCCTAAATCGTATTCCACCCGCGCAAGCTCTTTCAGAGCCGCTAGATCAAGTTCAAAACTGTCATCGGTAATCACGGTCTCTGGCCTGGAAGGTGTGCTTGTCAGCCCAGTTAAGGCAGGTGAGAAAACCGGTTTAAGTTTTGCGATTTGGGGGGCGTTGTCAGCTGTGATTTCACCAAAAACAGCAGGATCTCCGTCAGGTCGCTTTTGTGCACCAAGCGCTGTAATTTCCATTGTGGATGTCAGGGTCGGACCCGAGTCCAAGAGAGCCCACTCTTTTTCACCATCGGTGATCTGAGGCGCATAAATTGAATAAGCTGCGAAGGCTACGGCCGCCAACATCACAGGTGCCAGAAGAAAAACCGGCCAAAATGGCTTTATCGTTTGTTTTAGATCTTCTGGTAGCTCAAGTGTCTTTTGCGCCTCATGCCACCATGCTTTTATATCGGCGCGACTTTTGATCAGAAAAGCCTGGATTTGGCGGCGTAATTGCCTCTGCTGCTCATTCAATTCGACGCAGTATTGTTTTGCGCTGATGGCTTGCTTTGCCAGCTCTGCTTTAAGCTGCTTTGCTGCATCCTGCAGGCCGCTTAGATCAATTGATCGGACTTGATTGATGATCAACCGCCGCAATGAGCGCAGGCCAAGGCCGGTTTTCTGCCGCGCCGATTTAATCCTATGCGACATCCATTTTGCAGCGCTACGGCCAATATCGAGCGGCGCGGAAACCATCAGGCTTGCGGCGTTTTGTGGATCAAGAGTGACTTGCGGTGCAATCAAAGTTTGTTTCTGTGGCGCTCGTGCAGGGCGGGGCTCTGCTGCGGGCGGGGTGCTGTCGCGTTGACTGCGAAAAACCAATTCCTGCTCAGGCTCTTGCGCATCGGTAATTTTATCAGACGTTGTTTCCGGTGAATTCTGAATGCCAGAGTTTTGCACCGGTTGCTTTGACAAAGGGGCGGCAATCAACTCCGGATTAGGCAGGATGGCAATGGCCTGCTCATCGCATTCCATGCGGCGGCGGTCTCCTTCGGCAGTGCCGAAAAAGGCTTCGCCAATAAAGCTGCCCTTGGGGGGGATTGCAACATTTCCCAATGGCTTAAACTCACAGCTTTGAGCAAAGGCTTCAGCTTCCTGAAGGGTTTCAATCGCCACGGCGGCTACAAAAATACTATCCTGTGTGGTGGCCCAGTCATACCGTAACTCGGACAATTGATAGGGGGTTGCTGTTTTTAAACGGGCATTGATCAGGGCTTCTATATCATCGATCAATGCATTTTTCGGGCGGGCCAAAGTAAGATATTTTATCTGCTCGTTTGGGATCACAAGCTTCACTTGAGCCGCACTTGCATCTAAGCTGAGCGCCTGCTTTCGCAACCTGCCTAATTTTGGGGTAAGATCATCCTTTTGAAAGCTGACACGGCCAAGGACAGACCAACCTGTTTCGGCCCGCTGCAGCAGCGATATGCTGTCAAAAGACAGGGAAAGGGCAAAATTTGGTTTCATCCGGTCAGATTGGCTATGTCACTCTTAGCGCAGGTTTTGCGCCTTTGTGGCCAGAGTTTACAGCAGGATAAAGCGCTTTCAAAGTAAAACCCCACCACTAGCGGATTTTTGCCTCTGCCAAAGTCAATTAAACAAACTCAACCAGCCCATTTCTGGGCTGATTGTAACATTTTGCCGGCCATAATCCGATATGTCCGGACCTGTATACCCAAAGGGCGCTATTTTGCTGCGGCCTGTTTTAGCGCCTGATCAAGATCACCGATCAGATCATCGGCATCTTCTATACCGATAGATATCCGTACGACATTTGGCCCCGCGCCGGCGGCTTCTTGTTGCTCGGTGCTCAACTGGCGGTGCGTGGTTGAAGCGGAATGGATCACCAAAGAGCGCGCGTCACCCAAATTTGCCACATGGCTGAAAATCTCAAGGCTATCGACAAATTTCACACAGGCCTTATAGCCGCCTTTTAGTCCAACAGTAAATAAACCGCCGGCCCCTTTGGGGCAAATCCGCGCGCCACGATCAAAATAGGGCGAACTGGGCAAGCCGGCATAGGTGACCGCATCGACCGCATCATGGCCTTCCAGCCATCCAGCGATTTTTTTGGCATTTGCCACATGCCGATCCATACGAAGCGACAGCGTTTCAATGCCCATCAATGTATAATGCGCCGCCTGTGGGTTCATCGTCATCCCCAAATCGCGTAGCCCGACAGCAATCCCATGGAACGTAAAGGCCAAAGGCCCAAAGGTTTCGTGGAACTTAAGCCCGTGATAGGCTGGCTCCGGGGCGGAAAGCGAAGGAAATTTATTGCTGGCTGACCAGTCGAATTTACCGCTATCAACAATGCAACCCCCGGTTACAGTGCCGTTACCCGTCAGGTATTTGGTGGTCGAATGCACCACCAAAGTCGCCCCGTGCTCAATCGGCCGGCACAGATAAGGCGTCGCCGAAGTGTTATCGACAATCAACGGCAGACCGGCTTTGTCGGAAACGGCAGCGATGGCATCTAGGTCGGTAATATATCCGCCCGGATTGGCGATAGATTCGCAAAATACCGCTCGGGTATCATCGTCAATTGCGGCGGCAACGGCCTCAACGTCGTCAAAATCTACAAAGCGCGCCGACCACCCAAAGCGTCGAATGGTCTGACTAAACTGGGTGACTGTTCCGCCGTAAAGCCGGGTCGAAACCACCACGTTTCGCCCGGGTTCCATCAGTGGAAAAAGCGCCATTATTTGCGCCGCATGCCCCGAAGAACAACACACCGCACCCGCGCCGCCTTCCAATGTCGCAACACGCTCTTGCAGCACAGCCACTGTCGGGTTGGTCAAACGCGAATAAATAAAGCCCACTTCTTGTAGGTTAAACAGGGCCGCTGCATGATCTGCATCGCGAAACACAAAGGCAGTGGATTGGTAGATCGGGGTTTGACGGGCACCGGTTGCGGGATCCGGCCGTGCGCCGGCATGGATCTGCAGCGTGTCAAAGCCGTATGTTGGTCCTTGAGACATTTAAGTCGCTCCTGTTGTAATATTTCAAATATGATAAAGCTCTGCCAAGTTGAGAACAACACCATTATCCTGTTTCAGGGGTGGATTCCAACTCATTAAGAATATTCGTCCTTATAACGCCGCAAAAGGCAGAAATTTGTTCTGCATGGCCGTTTGTTGCCGCCCTTTTTTCTTTGAACAAATACTCAAAGCCTTGGTGAATTAATTATCGCATCCAGTAGCCTGCAGATTTTATCTTGTTGCGAATTGCACGTTCTTTTCGCGGCAGATTATCTTGATCAAATAAGGCCCGCACGCGGTGCCCGCGGCCATGATAGATGAGCCGCTTAAAAGGTTCATACTGTTTAAGAACTTTTTTGATTTTATTTGGCGCAGCCACCTGCTCTAGCGTGGTGACGACGGCATCGCTTTCGCGGGCGTACAGCAACGGCAGGGTGCGATAGTGGCAGCTGGTTGCCCCATCAAGGCTGTCTTTCGGCAGCGCATCCCGCTTGCCTTTAAAGCTATGCAGTACAAGCGGCAGAGCGACCTGATCCAGCCATGGATTTAGGCTTTGGCATTGAATGGTCTCGGGTCCGTTGTCGCGAATATTTACCGCAAAATCAGTAAACCGCGTACCAAATTGATGCGGGCTTTTGAAATAGAAATATCCCGCATTGAAATAAAGGTATCGGCGCCAGTATTCATCGGGTTGCGACCGGTCAAGCGAGCTTTTGAAATCCAAATCAAACTTGTCGTAAAGCGATTTCCAAATAGCAGTGTAGCCGGGGCCGTAAAGCTCGATTTCCGGCCAAGTCCCTTCACAGCGCGAAGAGGCGGAAGGTTTGTTAAAATCAAACGGCACATCTGTGATCTCGCAGGTGATCAAGGTGTCAGTGTCGAAAAAAACAAAAGGCGCATCCTCGGGAAGCGCTGCAAGGCACTCAATTTTGTTGCCATAGGGATAGCTTTGACCAAAATGGCGGTTTTCAAAGGGGTAAATTTCGGCGCCCATATCTAATAAAGCTTTTCGGCAGTCGTCTGAATTGATTTTTGGGTTGCGCTCCCAGCAGGGGCTGGGTTGCGGTTCAGCCACAAACACTTTTCCTAGAAACTCCGGGCTATTGGCCCGTAGTGAGGCTAAAAAAGTACCGCTTCATATTGCAGACGACCGGCCTGCGCTACAAGCACGAGGTTGAAATTAATTTTTTTGGACATAAATAGCCTACTTCAAAACAAAAAAACTCTAGCAATTCACACAGGTTTTGGAAAGTCCTAAAGGACTTCTCAAACTGATATGCCGGCCTTTGGGTGCATTGGTCGGTCGTTGATGGCCCCAAATGCTTGGCCAAAAATTAGGTTAATGCCTCTTTATAGCTTAAAAAGCGCGCATCGCGCATCACGCGCTGGTTCATGGCCTCTCGCAGGGCCCCGACCGATTTATAGGGCCGCATCACCACCTCAAAACATGTAATGAGCCCGGCGTCGTCCAAAGTGATCAAATCCACCCCGACCGCATCAAGCGCGCCGATTTTGCATTCAAATTCCAGGGCCCAGTTCACGCCTTCGCCCATAATGCGGCGATATTTAAAATCTGAAAAAACCTGTGCTACATGGCCCAAAACAGCCGCGACAGGATCACGCCCGGTCCAGGTTTTGTAATAGGTTGGGGGTTTGAACTTTACCTCTTTGGCCAGCAAGTCTTTGAGTGCCTCTTCGTCGCCCTTGGCAACAACATCACGCATGGTTTCAATGGTTGGGTGCATTCTAGCCTCGTACTGTGAATTTATAAAAATCATCGTTGAAAATTGTTTATAGCCGAAATCTATGGCATAAAAACCATACTTTGCCCAGTCTCGATCCGCCTGGATGACCACAGGTAACGGCACGTTTTCCAAACCAGGTGCACCGTCTTCTGAAGTAGAGTGATAAAGCGTTGACAATATGCAAAATATTGAAAAAAAGGTTGCCAGATGCAGAGCTTATTCTAAAGTTGTGGGGCACTCTTTACCCCCCCAAAAAAGGCCAAAACAAAAGAAAGACGCGCAATGATTGCATGCAGTTTCTGCCCATTCTGCCAGATGGGTACCTCACTGAGGCCCTTGGCCAGCTTTGCGCAATATCAATGGTGCAGGATTTGGTTAATGGTTGCAGAGATTTTAGAACCCGCCCGAAAAACGCCAGTGGCCCTGGAAACCGATATTGTCATTGTGGGATCGGGCCCGGGTGGGTTGGCCGCAGCTTTGGGCGCGGCGCGCTGCGGCGCAAAAGTGGCCTTGGTCGAGCGTTTTGGCTGTTTTGGCGGCAACATCACGGTTGTGGGGGTGGAAGGCTTTGCGTGGTACCGACATGAGCAAACCGTCGAAGCCAACGGCATTGGCCGCGAATTTGAAGAGCGCGCCAAGGCCATGGGGGCCGCGGTGCCGGAAAGTCAGTCCCTGAGCTATGAACTCGATAGTGAAGGGTTTAAGTTGGTCGCAGACCAACTGATTAGCGAAGCCGGCATTGTGCCGATGCTGCACCGCCAGTTTGTTTCCCCGATCATGGAAGGCGCCGAAGTGCGCGGTATTATTGTCGAATCCAAATCCGGCCGTGAGGCAATTTTGGCCAAACGGGTGATCGATGCCACGGGGGACGCTGATATTGCGCACCGCGCGGGCGCGCCAACCACCAAAACACCGATTGAGCAAACTCAGGCCGCCAGTGTGATGTTCCATCTCGCCGGTGTGGACAAAGAAAAGTTTATGCAGGGCGTCGCGGATGATCCGCAAACCTACAAAGACTGGTCAAGCGGCGAATGGCAGGTCGAAACCGATGGCAAAGAGGATGACATGTTCTCGCCTTTTCTTGGCAAGCCCTTTGAACAGGCCATTCGTGACGGGCTGATACCGGCGGATCTTAATACCATTGGTGGAACCTGGGGCGCTGTGCACGACAGCGGTGAGATGACCTATATGAACCTCATTCATCTGGCCGGGTGTGATGGCACCGATGCAGACAGCCTGACTAAGTTTGAAATCGAAGGCCGCCGGCAGGCCATGGTGGCGATCGAGGCCCTGCGTCACTATACAGCCGGATGCGAAGCCGTGCGGCTGCGCAATTTCGGGATGAGCATTGGCATCCGTGACAGCCGTAAAATTGATGCTGTGTATAATATGACGGAAACAGATGTGCGCCAAGAAGGGCGATTTGAGGACAGCATCGGAATTTACCCCGAGTTCATTGATGGCTATGGAATTTTGATTTTACCGACCACTGGCCGTTATATGCAAATTCCCTATCGGGCGATGGTGCCCAAAAATGTTGAAAATCTGCTTGTCGCGGGCCGCGCAATCGGCGGGGACAAGGTGGCACATGCAGCCACAAGGAATATGGCCTGCTGCGCCGTGGCAGGCCAAGGCGCTGGGGTTGCGGCAGCGCTGTCGGTGAAGAGCAACTGCGCGTTACGCGATATTGATATGGGCGCGCTGCAGACAGAGCTGCAGCGACAAGGGGTGCGCATTGACTAACCTCATGATAGGGTCACGCACAGCAGGGGGTACGATAAGCAAGGTTCTATATAAAAGAGATGGCCGTATTGCCCGGATCATTTTGAACCGGCCAGAGGTGATGAATGCCATCGACGATGATTTACCGCGCCTGCTGTCAGAGGCTGTAAACCGCGCTGACCAAGACCCCAAAGTGCATGTGATGATCTTATCAGGCGAGGGCAAAGCTTTTTGTGCCGGCTATGATTTGAGCTATTACGCCGAGGGGGCAAGCCAGAACAAAGTGGTTCAGGACATGCCTTGGGATCCGATGCAGGACTATCAGTTCATGTGGGCCAACACCCAGCACTGGATGTCGATGTTTCGCGCATTGAAGCCGGTGATTTGTAAAGTCCATGGCTTTGCAGTGGCGGGCGGGTCTGATATCGCGCTCTGTGCTGATTTAACGATTATGGCTGATACTGCCAAAATCGGCTATATGCCGACCCGGGTCTGGGGCTGTCCGACCACGGCGATGTGGGTTTATCGCCTTGGACCGGAAAAAGCCAAGCGGATGATGTTTACCGGCGATAAAATTACGGGCCGCGAGGCCGCTGATATGGGCTTGGTTCTGCAATCTGTGCCAGAGGCAGAGCTGGATGAAACCGTCGAGGCCTTGGCCAGCTGCATGGCAACGGTGCCTGTCAATCAACTGGCGATGCAAAAGATGGTGATCAACCAGACTATGGAAGCAACGCTTAATCAAACCCAGCGTTTGGCCACAGTTTTTGATGGCATTACCCGTCATTCCCCGGAAGGGTTCAATTTTTTGGCCCGTGTTGATCAAGTCGGATGGAAGCAAGCGGTCCAAGAGCGCGACGAAGGCAGCTTTGACTGGACTGCCAATCAGCCCATGCCTCCACGCACATAATTTCGGAACCGCAAGCTAGCGCTGCAAAGTTGATGCCTTTCTACTGGCCAAAGACATGGTTTGGCAGCCAAAGAACGATCTGTGGGAAGATAAAGATCAATGTTAATCCGATCAGCTGGATCAGCATAAACTGCATCATACCCAAGTAGATATCCTTGAGATCCCAGTTCGGCACAACGCCTTTTAGGAAGTAAGCCGACAAGGCCACAGGCGGGGACAACCACGCGGTTTGCAGGTTCACTGCCACAAGAATACCAAACCAAACCATAAGGTCGTAACGGTTCAATCCATGGATGTCCAAAGCCTCTACCGTTGGCAGAAGAACTGGCAAAACAATCAACACGATCGGCACCCATTCCAGCGGCCAGCCAAGAACAAAGATCAGCACCATGACCATTAAAAGGATCAGGTATGGTGACATATCCAGCCCCAAGAGCATCTGTGTCATCATCTTGGGGGTGCCAAGGTTTGAAAACTCAGCCCCAAAGAAGTTTGACGCAGCCACAAGGAACATGATCAAAACTGTAATTTCCAGAGCTTTGATCATGTTGTCAAAGAAACCAGAGAACGTAAATTTGCGATACCCGATGGACAAAAGAATAGATCCAAAGGCGCCCATTGCGGCGGCTTCTGCTGGCGTTGCAAAGCCCAATAGGATCGACCCCAGAGCAAAGGAGATCAAAATCGTTGGCGGCATTAGCCCTGCAAAGAATTCATTCCAAAGGTCTGAAAATTCAAAGCGGTTATCTGCGTCACTTTGATAAATGGGCAAGGCCAAAACCCCGAGCAAGATCATAAAGGCAAACAGGACGACGGAAACAATCGGGACGCCCTCGGTCCAATTTGCCAAAATCATGTAGCCATGGAATAAAATTGCCAAAGGAAGCGCAACGCGCAGAACCATCAGATTGAGATAGGCGCGATAGGCAAATAGCATAACGGCGCTCAACACAATCAACCCACCAAAGGGAACAACGCCGCCAAATGATCCACCAATACCAAGACCAAAGACACGGCAAATGGTCAGAACCCCTAAAGAGATGAGCGCAACTTCGGCGCCATAAAAATCAGATGTTTTTGGTTGATCTTCTTCTGATAGAATGGGTCCAAGGTCTGGGTTCAACCAACACCTTCCTAAAGTGTAGACAAGGTACAATGTTGCCAGCAGGGCACCGGGGATAAATGCCCCGCGAAACAGATCCAGTGTAGACACCTCTAGGACGGGGCCCATAACAATCAACATAATGGATGGTGGGATCAAGATACCCAACGTGCCGCCAGCGGTAATCGTACCGGCCGCAAGTTTGACATTATAGCCAGAGCGGCTCATTGTTGCCCCCGCCATAATACCAAGCAACGTGACAGATGCCCCAACGATCCCGGTTGCTGCTGCAAAGATTGTCGAAACGATCAAAACGGCAATATAAAGCGAGCCGCGCACCCGGGCCATGATCATCTGGATCGATGCGAATAGCCGCTCCATGAGACCAGCGGCCTCCATCACAATGCCCATCAGGATGAACAAAGGCACCGCCATAAGTTGGTCGTTCAGCATTGTTGAGTTTGTATTCAGGGTCATCAAAAGTGTTGTGAGTTTGAAGTTCGATGCCCAAATGCCGAAGAAAAAGGCTAAGAAGATTAATGTGAAAGAAATTGGAAAGCCAACAAAAATCACAAAGATCATTGCTGCCAACATGATGAAACCGATTGTGGGTTTGGAAAGACCCGGCCGTGCCGACATGATATCAGTAAACCATTCCCCGCCGGGTGTGGCATCTGGAAAGAAAACTGCCATGACCAGCCAAATCAAGGCGATAAAATACGCCGGCATCGCTCTTACAAAATAGCGTTCACGCTCTTTGCCCATTTTATGCAGGGCGCGGAAAAGCTCTGGGAAACCTTGTAAAAAGAGTAACAAACCACCGATTGGCATGGCAAGGCGCGCAGGCCATAGGAGTGGCTCCCAAGGGCTGTCGAAAGCAGTCTCGCCGGTTCTATAGGCAACCTCCCAATACTGGGCGGCGATGATGGTGAAAAACAACATGGAAGGTATGAAAAATGCCATATAAAGCAGGGCATCAACCGTTGCCTGCGTTTTGTTGGACCAGTTGCGATACAAGAAATCGGCGCGGATATGCACACCGCGCATCAGCCCATAACCTGCAGCGCCCATAAATAAGACGCCCGAAATCATTCGGCTGATGTCATAGGCAAACTGGGTTGGCCCAAGACCTAAAGCGCGTGCTGTATCATCCCAGCCATTGCTCGCCATTATGCCAAAAGCGTTGCGAGAAAACACTTCAATGACAACAACGCCGATCAAAGGAACCATTAACAGGCACAAGATTTTACCTGCCCAGTCGTTGATCAGATCGATCCACCCTGTAATGGGACGTTGCCATGGGGTCATATCCTCGGGGGTTTCCCCAGGTTTTTCTGTCCGCCGCTCTGCGATTAATTCATCCGCGATTTCTAAATCGTCGGGTACAACCTCGTCAGCCATGCCCCGTTCTCCCTTTTTGTGCTCTCTCTATTTAAAGGGAGCGTTCTTTTTTAGGAAAAAGCCAGATGCTCTTGCCAAAAAAAGACGATGCATGGGGCCCCGAAGGGCCCCACTTAATGTCATTAAAACATTACTTCAAAGTGTCGGCGTGGGCTTTGCCCAAGCCAGCGTTTGACGCCTGTGCACCAGCCCAGAATGGCACGGCGATGTCAGCAAAATCTTTTTGTGACTGCCATACTTCTGCGAAGAATTCATTTTCTTCAGCTGCGGCTTCAAGAAGTTTTTTCGCTGCAGCCATGTATTCTGTGAAGTAGTCTGCAGGTGTATCTTCGAGAATAACGCCGTGGTTCTCTGTCAGATCTTTAAGCGCTTTACCGTTTTCGTAGATACGGTAAGACATTGATTTAGACAAAGATGCGTTTGCGGCAACTTCCAAGGCTTTCTGTTCAGTCGCTGAGAGGCTGTCGTATACATCGCCATTGATATACAGGTCAGCATTCACAACAACCTGGTGAAGACCCTGAAGGTAGTAGTGCTTAAGAACTTTTTGGAAACCAAAGACTGAGTCTGGCTTCGGGCAGCACCACTCAGCCGCGTCGATTGTTCCCTTTTCAAGGGCTGGAAGGATGTCTCCACCGCCCATAGCAACAGCGGCAACACCGATTTCATTATATGCGGCGCCAACCATTCCGGGAGGGGCGCGGAAGCGCAGTTTCCGGAAGTCATCCATCGAGTTAATTGGCTCTGGGAACCAACCCAATGCCTCTGGTCCAACTGGCTGCAACATAAAGCCTTTTACGTTTACGCCCATCTCATCCCAAAGCCGGTCGTAAAGTTCTTTACCGCCACCGTATTGAAACCAAGATAGGAACGCCATTGCGTCCAGACCAACGCCAGCACCCGCAATCGGAGCACCAAATAGGTTAGCTGCCGGGTGCTTGCCGCCCCAGTAGTGTGTCCAAGCAAATCCGCCCTCGACGAGACCGGCGTCAACCGCATCCATAATGTCGCGTGGGCCAACAACGGCGCCTGCGGGCAAAATTTCAATTTTCACAGAACCGTCAGTTAAGGCTGCGACATCCGCGGCAAAGCTCTCAACCATACGGACTTCATCTGTTGAGTTACCAAGCACTGACTGAATGCGGATAACGGTTTCGGCCGTTGCGGCCGATGCGATCATCGCTGCACCAACACCAATTGCAGCAGCGCCATTTTTAAGTTTTTTAAGGTCAAACATTACGTTTCTCTCCCTTGTGTTATGCCTTCTTTATTCATTAGCATACTTCCGTCGAAGGCATTGCGGAAGCTTGACTCTCGATTTTATTTATCCCGGCGGTACCGCTTGTAGAAACGCTAGAACGCCAATTTCGGGATCCATTAGTCCGCGGTGGAACATTTCCGCAGCAACATACACTAAGACAGCAAGGCCGAGCCAAGAAATGATCGGGAATCTTGCCAGTAGTTTCATGATTAAAGTGGCCGCAAAGGCCATAAGAGCAATGGCCAAGGCAAGGCCGAAGATCAGCATATTGGTGTCGCCATCCGCAATCGCAGCCACCGCAAGAACGTTGTCAATCGACATTGATACATCCGCGACCATGATATAGATCATCGCGCGCCGCATGGTTTTGCGCGGTGGGTCTGTGGCGTCCTGCTCGGTGGTTTCCTCTGTTTCGGCGGCGCTGCTATCTTCATTGTTCCGTTGGTTGGCTTCGCGAATTTCGCCAAAAAGCCGCCAACAGACCCAGAACAGAAGTAAGGCTCCAACAAACAGCAGGCCTGGAATGCCAAGAAGCTTGGTCGCAATAACGGCAAAGACAATGCGCAGTAAAGCTGCGACCACCATGCCATAAAAGATCGCCTTTTTGCGCATCTCTTGCGGCAAAGAAGCGGCTGCCATGCCAATAATCAGGGCATTGTCACCGGACAAAACAATGTCTGCGACGATTATTGAAAAAATATCACCGGCTTCAGCAATCATGAGTGGTGGCCTCCGGCGGTGGTTGCTTTTTGGTCTTTTATAATCATATCTGCTGCTTTTTCCCCGATCATAATGGCTGGTCCATTGGTGTTTCCTGACACGATCTGCGGCATGATCGAACAATCAACAACGCGCAGTCGGTCGAGCCCGTGTACCCGTAAAGTTTCATCCACCACTGCCATCGGGTCATGACCCATTTTGCAGGTGCCCGTTGGATGATAAATTGTTGTTGAGGTCTGTCTTGCCCAGTCAAGCAATCCGTCATAGTCCTCATCGGGCACATTTGGTCCGGGTTTATATTCTGTTTCGATCATTCCGGACACCGGTTGGTGGCGACAGATACGTCTGGCACATCTAATCCCATCGACAATCGTTTCCTGATCAATCCGTTCTGACAGATAATTTGGGTGAATGGCTGGGTGGTCATGGATATTTGCTGATTTTAGCAGGATTTCCCCGGTGCTTTGTGGGCGCAATTGCAAAACCGAAGCGGTAAAGGCATCAAAATTATGCATCTCGATTGTTGGATCATCTGCGCTGAGCGGTTGGATGTGAAATTGAATATCCGGGCTGGATAATTCGGGGCGTGTTTTTAGAAAAGCTGTGCCAAGGCTGGCCGCGAGGGTCATCGGACCCGATCGGTTGAAAACATATTGCAAACCAATGGATAGATGGTTCAGTAATCCGCGGGTTTTGGTGTTGATCGTGGGCAGGTTCACTTTGTAAACTGGCCGTGCCTGTAAATGGTCTTGTAGATTTTTTCCGACCCCGTTCGCGGCATGCAACACCTCAATCCCGTGCTGTTTCAATTCATCGGGTTTGCCAACGCCCGACAGCATGAGCAATTGCGGAGATCCGATCGAGCCAGCACTTAGAATAACTTCTTTTCGCGCTTTGATATGCGTTTTTTGCAAACCTTGCGTGATCATGATGCCCGTCGCAGTGCGGCCATCAAATGTGATTTTTTCCACCAACGCCCGGGTGATAATGTGCAAGTTGCTGCGTTGTCGCACCGGCGCAAGATAAGCTTTTGCAGAGCTGCAGCGAAGGCCGTTTTGGGCCGTTTGTTGAAAAAATCCGACACCTTCCTGGTCGCCAGAATTGTAATCGTTATTGTATGAAAAACCGGCCTCCTGAGCGGCCTCGACCCATGCGTCGACAATTGGCCATGTGTTGTGGGACTGATTGACGGTCAAGGG
The DNA here is from genome assembly GCA_902512685.1 of Paracoccaceae bacterium. Taxonomy (GTDB): domain Bacteria; phylum Pseudomonadota; class Alphaproteobacteria; order Rhodobacterales; family Rhodobacteraceae; genus CABZJG01. The sequence goes on from CABXKH010000002.1 coordinate 32,435, forward strand.
GCCACCCTGGCCGCGTTCGCTGGCATCTGGCCCGTTCCAGTTTTCCGATTTCTGAAAATATGGCAGGACATCATCCCAAGACCATCCGGAATTGCCTCTTTGCGCCCATCCATCATAATCTTGCGGCTGTCCGCGCACATAAAGCAACCCATTGATTGAACTGGACCCGCCTAGGGTTTTGCCGCGGGGCCAGTTAATGGCGCGTCCGTTCAGGCCGGGATCTTGCTCAGTTCGGTACATCCAATTTAAAGCCGGATTCTTAATGGTGCGAAAATATCCAACAGGAATATGAATCCAAGGTGATACATCCCGCCCGCCGGCTTCGATGACGGCGACACGAACGCTCGGATCAGTGCTAAGCCGATTGGCCAGCACACACCCAGAAGAGCCCGCGCCAACAATCACGTAGTCAAATTCCAAAAAAACACTCCAAACTTCAAAAAATGAGACTTTTTGTCCCAATTTATGAATAAAGCATTGTTTTTTGATTCTTTTCAAGAGATATTTTTAAAAATTGTAATTTTGGGAGTTCGAAAGATGTCATCCATAGAACGGATGCCCACCAACCTAAGGCCTTTGCTGATCTTAGAGGCTTTGGGCGAATCTTCATCGCCCATGAACCCGACAGAGATAGGCCGCGCGATTGGATTGCCAAAACAAACCGTACACCGGGTCTGTGCAACCTTGGTTGAGCAGGGATTTTTGATTTATGAACAGAATGGCAAAAGATTGCGCGCCGCGCGCCGCAGCCGCACCATTGGGGCGGGGTTGATGTATTCGTCGCATTTGCATGTCATTCGAAGACAAATTTTAGAGAACGTTGCCCGTCAGGTTGGTGAAACCGTCAATTTTGCTGTGCCCGAGGTCTCTGGAATGAATTATCTTGACCGGGTTGAAACAGACTGGGCATTTCGGGTTCAATTGCCTATTGGGACAAATGTGCCATTTCACTGCACTGCCAGCGGCAAGACCTATCTGGCTTCGCTCTTACCAAATGATCGGGCCAAATTGGTGTCAGCCTTAAACCTGCAAGCTCACACATCCAATACATTCACCTCGCCAGCGGCCCTTATGAAGGAATTAGACAGTATTTCAAAGCAAGGATATGCCTTGGATAACGAAGAGTTTTTAGATGATATGTTGGCAATTTCTGTCCCGGTTCGTCATGCCAGCGGACGATTTGTTGCGGCGATTGCGTTTCATGGGCCATCGATCCGGCTGAACCGCGAAAAGTTGCTGGCATCCAAGCCTGTATTGCTTGAAGCAGCTCGGCAGTTGAAAGATGTCTTGTTTGAAGACTGATATCTTTTTGTCCAGAAACACTCACGCAGCGGTTTTCATGGCGAATCGCGCCTAAGCGGATGGTTTTGGAAAGTACAACTCGGGCGGAATGTGTGATAGCACGGCAAAAATGAGAGCCGCAGGTTTCATTTGCGCGCGTTTGCTTCCCATTCGAAAAGAAAAATCGAATGATGCCCAGCAGAATGTGAAGAAATCCTACTTTACGTTGCGAAATGCAGTCTATGAAACTTGATGCGAGCGTGTTTAACTTTGTCCATCTAGACTTTGATATCAACTGATTCACTCGTTTGTATCAGACACGGAAACTCAAAACGTTAATCATCAAAAGGGAGAGATTGATGAAACACTGTATGAAAGCCATATTGCTGGCGACGGCTGTGGGTTGGGCAAGTGGCCCGCTCTTGGCGGCCGGAGCCCATCCAACAACGGGCGAGGCCCTGGCGGATGACCAAATATTTACCTATGTAACCGTTGACGAGCACACCTCGGTCGATCCGCAAATTGTGGAAGATACGACCGGTGCAGCAATTGTTCGCGACCTCTTTGAAGGTCTTTATAATCAAGATGCGGATGGCAATCTGGTGCCGGGCGTAGCCCTAAGCCATACCACAAATGCCGATAAAACTGTCTATACATTTACCCTGCGCGACAACGCAAAGTGGTCGGATGGTAAAACTGTCACTGCGGGTGATTTCGAATATGCGTGGAAACGCCTTGCTGATCCTGAAACCGCATCGCCGTATCAGTGGTTTATGGAAGTGATGAACATCAAAAATGCCGGCGGTGTGATGTCTGGCGATATGCCGGTCTCTGAATTGGGCGTTAAAGCGCTAAATGATACAACGCTGGAAGTCACGCTGGCGGGCAGTATGTCTTATTTCCCACTGACCACGACACATGGATCAACTTTCCCATCACCGCAATGGGTCATCGAAGCCCATGGCACCGATTGGATAAAGCCTGAAAATATCGTTTCAAACGGCGCCTATGTGCTGACCAAGCACGTTCCGAACGAGACTTTAGAGCGCGAACGTAACCCGATGTATTGGAACGACGCCGAAACGATCATGGAAAAAGTCGTGATCAAGATCGTCAATGATGAAAATGTGGCGCTAACACGCTATCTTGCTGGCGAATTTGATAAAACTGGCGTTCCAACAGGCCAGTTCTTGAAAATGCAAAAGCAGTATCCTGCCGAAGTTTATTCCAACCCTAAACTCTGCACTTATTACTATAGCCTGAACATGGGCGAAAATGGTCCAGAGGCGTTGAAAGACAAGCGGGTTAGACAGGCGCTGTCCTATGCAATCGATCGTGATATCATCGTTGAAAACATCCTGCAGGCCGGTCAGTTCCCTGCCTATACCTTTACGCCGGGTGCAACAGCGGGCTTTAGCGTACCAGAAGTGGCTGCCGCCACTATGTCCCAAGCCGAGCGCGATGCCAAAGCGGCTGAATTGCTTTCTGCGGCGGGTTACGACAAGGGCAATCCACTGGCGATCGAAATCCTCTATAATACATCTGAGGGTCACAAAAAAATCGCGATTGCGATCAGCCAGATGTGGAAACAAAAACTGGGCGTGGAAGCAACCATGCAGAACCAGGAATGGAAAACCTTCCTGTCCACGAAAGGTGAAGGCAACTATGAGGTTGGTCGCGCTGGCTGGTGCGGCGATTATAACGAAGCCTCAACCTTCCTTGATCTGGTGAACTCCAAATCTGGTTACAATGATTCCAAATTCTCAAACGCAGAGGTCGATCAATTGCTGGCGGATTCTAAAACGTCAGACAATGCTCAGCCAAACTACACGAGAATCGAGGAAATCATTGCAGACGAAGTTCCGTTGATCTCGATCTATCACTACACAAGCGCAACGTTCCTGAAGTCATCTATTAAAGGATGGCCGCATGAGAACGTTGAAGGCAACTGGTATTCTAGAAACCTTTATAAGGTTGCAGAATAATAAATTGATAAAAACGGGCGCCGATATCTTTCGGTGCCCGTCATTTATTCGCAAGGCAATTTCTGACTTATTTGGAACGTAGCTATGCTCAACCTGATTGTGCGCCGTGTGGCGATTGCCATTCCGACTTTACTGATTATTTTGGTTATTTCATTTTTGCTAATGCATGCAGCGCCCGGAGGGCCGTTTACTTCGGAAAAGCCGCTGCCGCCGCAAGTGCTGGCCAATATCGAGGCAAAATACGGTCTTGATCAGCCAATTTACAAACAAATGATTAATTATACCGTCGGGATATTGACGGAATTCGATTTTGGTCCCTCGTTTAAATACAAAGACCGCACGGTGAACGAGATTATCGCCCAGGGATTTCCGGTGACAATGACTTATGGCGTTTGGTCATTTATTGTTGCGGTGTTCTTCGGTATTCCGCTCGGCCTGATTGCGGCGTTGCGGCAAAATACCAAAACGGATTATTTTGCTGTGAGTTTTTCAATCACCGCCAGCGTGTTGCCAAATTTTGTGATGGCACCGCTGTTGATTTTGGTGTTCACCTTGTGGCTCGGGCTTTTACCGGGCGGTGGGTGGAACGACGGCAGTTGGCAAAACCTTGTGCTGCCGGTGATTGCGCTGTCCACATCCTATACGGCTGAGCTAACGCGCCTAACGCGGGCCTCATTGCTTGAGGTGTTGCGGTCGAATTATATCCGGACGGCGCGGGCCAAAGGCCTGCCGGAGCGAACGGTTATTCTGCGCCATGCGCTCAAGCCGGCAATGCTGCCGGTGATTACCTATCTGGGGCCGATGTTTGTCGGGCTCATCACCGGCTCTTTCATCATCGATTCAATTTTTTCAACCGGCGGCATGGGGTATTTCTTTGTCAATTCGGCGTTGAACCGTGATTATTCTGTCATGCTTGGTATCACCTTGCTCGCGGGCGGATTGGTGGTTCTGTTCAATCTAATCGTCGATTTGGCCTATGGCTGGCTAGATCCGCAGATCAGGTATTGAACTAATGATAGATTTGACCGCCAAGAAAAAACTTAATTTGGATGATTTTGATCTGTCGTCTGGCGATGAAATGAAAGGCCGCTCGCTTTGGGTGGATGCGCGCATCCGCTATGCGAAAAACAAAATGGCATCAATCTGTCTTTTTGTGCTGATCCTTATTTGTATTTTTTCGATATTTGGCAATTTTTTTGCCGCTTTCAGCATTGAAGAAATTGACTGGGCTGTGTTGGGGATGACCTATGAAAAAGGCTACCCCAGTTTGGAAACGGGGCATTATTTTGGCACGGATGAAATGGGGCGTGATCTTTATGCCCGTGTGGTGCAAGGCAGTCGAATTTCACTTGCGGTTGGATTTATTGGCGCCATTATTAGCACTTTTGTGGGTACAATATATGGCGCGATTTCGGGTTATATTGGGGGCCGTGTTGATGGCTTGATGATGCGGATTGTGGATATTTTGATCGCGATCCCGTTCATGTTTGTACTGATCCTTTTCTTGGTGGTGTTCGGGCGCTCCATCTTGATGATCTTTGTGGGCATTGCGCTCTTTAGCTGGCTTGGCATGGCGCGGGTGGCGCGCGGGCAAACCATGACGCTGAAGAACAAAGAGTTTATTGAAGCCGCGCGGGCCACAGGGGTGTCGCAGTTTACCATTGTTATTCGCCACATCGTGCCGAATTTACTGGGCATTGTAATTGTCTACGGATCACTGATGATCCCGGGGTTTATCATGGCAGAAAGCTTTATTTCCTTTCTCGGCCTTGGTGTGCAAGAGCCCAATACAAGCTGGGGCGCATTGATTTCTGAAGGGGCAGGGACCATGACTTATGGCACCATTTGGCAGCTGGCCTTTCCGCTGTTTTTCTTTACGGTCACGATGTTTTGTTTTTACTTTATTGGCGATGGTCTACGCGATGCGTTTGACCCCAAAGATCGGTAGGGGTCGCAATGGCATTACTAAAAGTTGAAAATCTGTCGGTTGAATTTCAAACCAATGATGGCGCTGTGCAGGCGGTCAAAGATCTGAGCTTTGAGCTGGAAAAGGGGCATTCCTTGGCAATTGTCGGGGAAAGCGGATCCGGTAAATCGCAAACCGCTTTTTCAATCATGGGCCTGCTGGCCGAAAATGGACGCAGCAGCGGCCGGGTTCTGATCGAAGGAAAAGACATTCTTAACCTTCCGATCTCTGAGCTCAATACATATCGTGCCGAAAAAATGGCTATGATTTTTCAAGATCCGATGACCTCGCTCAACCCCTATCTGCGAGTGTCAGAGCAGATGGTCGAGGTTTTGATACATCATCGGGGCATGAGCAAACGTGAGGCTACGGCGCGGGCCATCGCAATGCTGGATGCAGTGCGTATACCCGAAGCTAAAAACCGCGTGCATATGTATCCGCATGAATTTTCTGGCGGGATGCGGCAACGGGTGATGATCGCGATGGCGCTTTTGTGCGAGCCAGAATTATTGATTGCCGATGAACCAACAACGGCCCTAGATGTGACGGTTCAAGATCAAATTATGTCTTTGCTGAGTGATTTGCAAAAAGAGTTTCAAATGTCGCTGGTCTTGATCACCCATGATCTGGGCATCGTGGCCCAGAGCTGCGAAAAAGTTTTGGTGCTTTATGGGGGGCAAATGATGGAATATGATGACATCAAGCCATTGTTTGCCAGACCTGGCCACCCCTATACTCAGGCGCTTTTATCCGCGATCCCTCGGCTGGATCAAGGCAATGACGCATTGAATGCTATTCCGGGAAATCCACCCAATATGATGAATATGCCCAAGGGCTGCCCATTTTCGCCCCGCTGTGAGTATGTGGTGGACCATTGCAGAACCGACCGCGCGATTGTTGTGCCCAGCGGCAGCGGTTTGCGCGCCTGCCACAAACCCAAGGAGGAATTGGTATGACGACGCCCGAGCCAATTCTATCTGTACGCGATCTATCCGTGGTGTTTGAAGTTGTCCGCCGCGGTGCCATGCCCTGGACACCGAAGGATAAACTGAGGGCGGTGGATAATATCAGCTTTGATCTTTATCCTGGTCAAACCCTTGGGGTGGTCGGGGAAAGCGGCTGCGGCAAATCCACTTTGGCGCGTGCGATTATCCGTATGTTGCCAGCTGAAACAGGACAAGTTCTGTGGCTGGGGCAGGATTTAGTCAGCACAAGCGATGCTGCAATGAAAGAAAAACGCCGCGATCTGCAGATGATTTTCCAAGACCCACTGGCTTCGCTTGATCCGCGGATGACAATTGGCGAAATTGTTGCCGAACCGCTAAAGACCCATTTTCCACGCATGAGCAAAGCCGAGCGCGGGGTAAAAGTGCGGCAGGTACTGGAAAAAGTTGGAATTCTGCCGAATTTGATCAACCGCTATCCGCATGAGTTTTCCGGCGGCCAATGCCAGCGGATCGGGATCGCAAGGGCCTTGATCATCAATCCTAAACTGATCATCTGTGATGAGCCGGTCTCGGCGCTGGATGTGTCGATTCAAGCGCAGGTGATCAACCTGTTGATGGAATTGCAGAGCGAGCTGGGTCTATCGCTGGTGTTCATCGCGCATGATCTAAGCGTGGTAAAGCATATTTCGGATCGGGTGATGGTGCTATACTTGGGAAATATGGTTGAATTTGCCGGCAGCGAAGATTTTTATACCCGTCCGCTGCATCCCTATGCTCAGGCATTGATCGCATCGGTGCCTGTGCCGGATCCAACGGTTCCAAAAAAGCCACAGGATGCGTTGATTGCAGGGGATTTGCCATCGCCGATTAATCCGCCCTCGGGCTGCGTTTTTCGCACCCGGTGCCGTCATTCGACAGATATTTGCGCAGAACAAAAACCGGTCCCAGATACGGCAAACAAAGATCATTTGGTCGCCTGTCATCATTGGCGGCAGGTCAATGCTGGATAAGTTATCGCTGGGCTTGCGCACCGAGCTCATGATGCTGAAACCCTTTGGCGGGCTAACATCGCACTTTGATTGTTTGCAATTTGTATCGCCGGCGATGCCGGATTACTTTTTTGGCAATTGCCTGATTTTTTCTAAGCCACCTGAGGCGGGTGATTTTTCCCGTTGGACATCGCGGTTTGAAGCCTTGTTCGCAGAGATGGCAGGCATTCGGCACCAGACATTTCTATGGCCCAGCCACCGCTTTGATCCATCAGATATTTTGCTCTTTACAGAAGCCGGTTTTGAACTTGATGCGACGACTGTAATGGCCAGTACGCACCCTAAAGCGCACAGATCTTTAGGGCGGGGAATTGCACTGCGCCAAGTGACATCTGATGCAGACTGGCAAGCCGCGTCTGATCTTCAGATTTCGGTTGGTTTAGAGGATATGGAATACGCTGGCTACAGTGATTTTGAACGCCGTAGGATGGCAGTTTTGCGGCGCTGGGCCGAAGCTGGTAATGGCGGTTGGTTCGGGGCTTTTGAAGGCTCTAAATTGGTTGGCTCACTTGGTCTTTATGTTGAAAACGGGTTGGCCCGTTATCAGGCGGTTGGCACGCATAAAAAATATCGCGGGCGCGGCATCGCTGGCGCTTTGCTTGAATTTGCGGCGCAGTGTAGCGCAGAGCAGCATAACGTTGAGCAGTTTGTGATCATTGCCGATCAGGACAGCACTGCGCATCGGCTTTATCTAAAGAGCGGATTTGATTTTCATTCCGCTGAGCATGCGCTCATGCGTGCGCCCCAATCCAAACCTGACTGACTGCAAAAAAGTAAAAAGCTCAGTGAGATTTTTCGCTCAAGTAGCGCAATTCGGCCATTAGCCCCTTGATTGCTGTGAAGTAGCGCTCGTTTGTAAGATTGCCCTCTTCGTCAAATTCTTGCGCGGCATTGGCCACGGCAACCATAGGCGCCGAAATCAGCTGCGCTCCAAAGGGGGTCAGGCAGTGGCGCAGCATATATTGCGCTGTTTCGCCCCCCGAGCGACCACTCGCGGCGCTCATCACTGCCACTGGCTTGGTTTTCCATACTCCGCCTGGAACACGGCTCACCCAATCCAAGCCGTTCTTAAGAGCGCCTGATAGGCCCTTGTTATACTCAGGTCCGACCACAATAATCCCATCAGCGGATTTAATTGCATCGGCAAGATGTTGAACCTGTTCCGGAATGCCATCGCGGTCCTCAAGATCCTCGTCATAAAGTGGCAGATTGAGCGAGATTTCTTGATAACTGCAAGGTCCAAAAAGCTGAACGGCTTGGTTCAGTAATTTTCGGTTATAGGACTGTGTTCTCAAAGATCCGCACAGACCGAGTATCGTTGGTGTCATTGGCGAAATGCCCCTATGCTTTTTCGCAATCTAGCTTGGCTGCCGCGCAGGCATAAAATAAAGTGGCGGGACCGTAGCAACCGTAGGGTGTTTTATTCCCGAGGACCTGTGTGAACAGGTGGGCGCCAGGTAAATGGACCAGGATCCAAACAGAGCCAGCTCCCTCGGAAGTGCTTAAGGCCAACGGAATGTAACCGGACACGAGAAGAACAGAACCGCCAGTTTGACAGCTAGGCCTTGAGGGGCCAAAAAGCAAGTCCAGTGGCGGAATGTTGCCTTGCAAAATCATCATTAATTTTCCATCCTTTTCTGATGGAGATATTCACCTCAAAACAACTAACGCCGGGTCAGAAGCTGGCGCGCGGCGCGGCGCGTCATTTAACCAGCTTGGGATATGCCAGTATTGAAGAGTTCGTGCCCAGCAGAGGGCTGCGGGTGGATATCATGGCGCTTGGGCCAAAGGGCGAGCTGTGGATTGTTGAATGCAAATCATCGCGTGAAGATTTCACCGGTGATGATAAATGGCATAATTATCTGCAGTGGTGTGACCGCTATTTTTGGGCGGTAGATGCCGATTTTCCAACCGACCTTTTACCAGCTGAGCATGGGTTGATTATAGCGGATGCCTATGATGGCGAAATTATTCGTAACGCCCCATTGGCGCCGCTGGCTGCTGCACGTCGCAAGGCACTGCTACAAAAGTTCGCCTTTCATGCAGCGCGGCGGTTGCAGCGGTGGCGCGATCCTGAATTTTACTTGTGAAGTTAGGACTTTAACAAGCTGCGCGCGCCTTTTGCGGCGGCGATGATTTCCTGCGCGATCTCATCTGCCTCATCGGGATCAAAATCCATTGGAAGCTCGATGGCACCGCCAGAGACATATATCCGCACCATACCGGTGTCGGTTGGACCGATTTGCAGGTTGGTTTCAATTTCGGATGGTGTGTTGATACCCATATGTGCGGCTCCTCGTTCGGTTATAGGGCTTACTTGGCCTTGGGCGGTTTTGCAAGATCGCCATAGTTTGCAAAAAATGGGCTTTGCTGGCATTCTTAACCTCAATAACCCTTGCAATTGTGCCCGTGCAAAGTTACATCGCGTGCCAGTGCCGCCTTAGCTCAGTAGGTTAGAGCGCTGGATTGTGGATCCAGAGGTCCCCCGTTCAAGCCGGGGAGGCGGTACCATACAGACCTGCACGAAAAATATGCCGGTAGACGGCAATGCCTAATCTGTAAGTGCGGTGAGAAAGTGCCGCTAGCTGTCCATTTTAAGCGCTGAAATAAACGCCTCTTGCGGAATATCGACCTTACCGAACTGGCGCATTTTCTTTTTGCCGGCCTTTTGTTTGTCCAGCAGCTTGCGCTTACGGGTGGCGTCCCCGCCATAACATTTTGCGGTTACGTCTTTGCGCAGGGCGGCAAGCGTTTCGCGGGCGATTACTTTGCCGCCAATTGCGGCCTGGATCGGAATTTTAAACATATGGCGCGGGATCAAATCTTTGAGCTTTTCGCACATTGCCCGGCCGCGGGTTTCCGAGCGGTCGCGGTGCACCATGATTGACAGCGCATCAACAGGTTCGTCATTGACCAAAATAGACATCTTCACCAGATTGTCCTCACGGTATCCCGTGAGCTGGTAATCAAAACTGGCATAGCCTTTGGTGACGGATTTTAGGCGGTCATAAAAATCAAACACCACCTCATTAAGCGGAAGATCGTATACCACCATGGCGCGGCTGCCGGCATAGGTCAGATCAAGTTGAATACCACGCCGGTCCTGACAGAGTTTAAGTACATCGCCGAGAAATTCGTCAGGCACAAGGATCGTGGCCTTGATGCGCGGTTCTTCTAGATGATCTACTTTGCTTAAATCGGGCATGTCTGCCGGATTATGCAGCTCGATCTGTTCACCGTCGCGCATGTAAATATGATAAATCACCGAAGGTGCGGTGGTGATCAATTCGATGTTATATTCCCGCTCGATCCGGTCGCGTATCACCTCAAGATGAAGCAGCCCAAGAAAGCCGCAGCGAAAGCCAAATCCTAGCGCCGCCGAGGTTTCCATTTCAGAGCTAAAGGACGCATCATTGAGCGCCAGTTTTTCAATTGCATCGCGCAGATCTTCAAATTCGGCGCTGTCCACCGGAAACAGACCACAGAACACAACTGGCTGGCTGGGTTTGAAACCTTCAAGCGGCACATCAGTGCCCTTTTTCTCATGCGTTATCGTATCGCCAACGCTGGTGTCACGCACTTGCTTGATGGATGCGGTGATAAAGCCGATTTCTCCGGGGCCAAGGGCCGCGATATCCTGCATTTCCGGGCGAAACACACCGATCCGGTCAATATGGTGAGTGGACCCATTTGACAGCATCTTGACCCGGTCGCCTTTTTTCAGCACCCCATCCATGACCCGCACCAAAACCACAACGCCAAGATAGCTGTCATACCAGCTGTCCACCAGCATGGCTTTTAGTGGGGCCTCACGGTCCCCACCCGGAGCAGGCAGATGTTTGACAATGGCTTCAAGGGTTTCTTTGATCCCGACGCCGGTTTTTGCACTGACCTGGATCGCCTCGGATGCATCTATCCCGATCACATCTTCGATCTGTTCGGCCACCCGGTCGCAGTCGCTGGCCGGCAGATCAATTTTATTCAGCACAGGCACAATTTCATGATCTGCATCGATGGCCTGATAGACATTGGCAAGGGTTTGCGCTTCGACCCCTTGGGTGCTGTCGACCACCAAAAGCGAGCCCTCAACTGCGCGCATAGAGCGGCTGACCTCATAGGCAAAATCCACATGGCCGGGGGTATCGATAAGGTTGAGCACATAGCTTTCACCATTGTCGGCCTGATAATCAATGCGCACTGTATTGGCTTTGATTGTAATCCCGCGTTCACGCTCGATATCCATGGCATCGAGCAGTTGCTCTTTCATATCACGATCTTTCACAGTGCCGGTCGATTGAATAAGCCGGTCAGCCAAAGTCGATTTGCCATGATCGATATGCGCAACGATTGAGAAATTGCGGATTTTGTTAAGCTCTGTCATGGGCGTGATATGAGTTGATTTTGGGCTTTGGTCAAGGTGCGAATAAACGATTGTTTTGTTCACGTGCTTTGGAGGGCGTGGCGCAATGCCGCGCAAAGCTGTTAAAGAGCGCCGTAATCAAAAAAGACGCGAAGGGAGGCTTCGAACGCGCGCGGTTGTTCGGCGTGAAGCCAATGACCCGCATTTGGAATTTTGGCAAACCGTGCGGTCGGGAAAAGGGCTTTGATCTGCGGCCGCATCTCAGGGGTCACATAGGTGCTATCGGCGCCGGATAAAAACAACGTCGGTTTTTCAAACTGCTTGTCGATTTTGGGGAAGCCGATGATTTTTGGCATTTCTTGCTCAAGCACATCCAGATTAAGCTTCCAGCGGCGGTTTTTAAGGTCCAAAGACTGGGTGAAAAAACTGTGTAAAGCCGGCTCTTCGATCTGCTTTGCAAGCGCTGATATAGCCTCGGATCGCTTTTCGATTTTGCTTAAATCTACAGATCTCATGGCTTTGATATATTGGCTTTGATCATGGCTGTAGCCGACTGGAGCAATATCAGCCACGCAAAGGCGGTCCACCAATTTGGGGTGCTCAAGCGCTAATATCATCGCCGCTTTGCCGCCCATGGAGTGACCAATAATATTCATCGGCACACCCTCCTGAGCGATCACCTTAGCCAGATCTTCGGCCATATCAAAATAGCTGTTGCTTTGATACCAAGGGCTGTCACCATGGTTTCGCTGATCAACCGCTATAACGCGTCTATCTTTTGCCAATCGTTTGCTGATAATCCCCCAGTTGCGCGCCGATCCATAGAGCCCGTGAACGATCAAAACCGGGGGCAGGGCAGAGCGGTCTTCCGCAGGGTGGTCAATAAAGTGAAGCATCTTGATGTGCATAGCGCAGCTCTTGACGGGTGACCAGACTTTCTAATTTCATTTAAGCTTGTTAAAGCTGCAGGGATGTGTGGACGTTTTGCAATAACTTTGCCCTCGGACGCTATGGCGCAGCTGTTCAAGGCTATGCCGTCTAATGAGCTACCCAATGTGCCCAATTATAACGTTTGTCCCACCAACCCCGTGCATGTGATCCATCGCAGTGACAGCGACCGGCGGTTGGTTCAAATGCGCTGGGGCTTTATTCCTAAATGGTATAAAAAACCTGGAGGCGGCATACTGCTCATCAATGCCCGCAGTGAAACACTGGCGCAATTACCCGCCTTTGCCGAAGCCTGCCGGACCCGCCGCTGTCTAATTCCGGCCACCGGTTTTTTTGAATGGACCAAAACCCAAGAAGGGCAACGGTTGCCGTGGTATATCACGTATAGTGACGCGGCGCCGCTGGCCTTTGCAGGGGTTTGGCAAAGCTGGGGGCAGGGCGAGCAGCAACAGAAAACATGCGCCATTGTAACAACCAAGGCCAATGCCCAGATGCAGGGTTTGCATCACCGGGTGCCTGTAATACTTGGCCCAGAGGACTGGCCGCTTTGGCTGGGAGAGGCCGGCAAAGGGGCCGCGCGTTTGATGCAGCCATTGGCCGATGGTGCACTGTGCTTTCACAGGGTAGATACCGCCGTTAATTCTAATCGCGCCAGTGGGCCCGAATTAATTGAGACGATTTTCGCGTGAAGGCCGATCTTCTGGCTTGACGCCCCATGGGGGTTGTTTTATCACCCAGCTTCAGTGAGCGGGTATGGTGAAATGGTATCATAAGAGCCTTCCAAGCTTAAGGTGCGGGTTCGATTCCCGCTACCCGCTCCAAGTGCATTAATCCATTTTTAATCAATAGGTTAGCATACATACTGTGACCTATTTATACCTAGGTTTGTACCTAAATAATAAAAGTTAAAATATAATCTTGCAGCAATAGCTTTAGCATTTTGGAAGCTGTCTGTTGAAATTAGGAATCAATTTTACGGTTTCTTTGCTATTCAGGCGTTGGTTTTAGTTTCCAACATGGTCAAGACCTCTCCAAATAGTAAGTTACGCAATCCTGAACGCGTCTAAACCGGTCACCACCTAATTGAGTACCCCCAAACCATCGAGTGACAACGACTACATGATCGAACAACTTTTCCCGTTCGAGCATTCTAACGATAACCATGCCAGCTCCAGCTTCCCCATCATCATTCTTCAAGGGTCCTCCATCAGATAAAAGCACTGCCCAGGTGTTATGCGTCGCCTTGGCATACTTCTTACTCTTCTTGAGCGCTTTAAGGACAGCTAAAGCTTCGTCCTTTGACGATGCGGGAGCGCCGGACACTGAATACTTCGAGCCGCGATCATTGATGATGTTTTCAAATAACTGCATGGGTGAACTTTACGCTTGTTTATTGAACAAACAAAGCAGGAAGACGACATTTCTCAATACAATCAATGGGGTGCGATATTTGTTGGTGATAAGGTATTGTTTTTAAATCATAAATTAGGGCGCCACGGAATTCCCCAGTGCAAAAGGTACATGGACTCTATGCTCCAAGACGTGTTGCATCACGAACTGAGCCTGGTCAGCTTCGCTTTGCGGTACAATGATGATGTCATGAAAAGGATGCGAATGAATGCTTCACTTTCTTCCGCTTGATACCTCTGGCCAACTTATCAGTGGCTTCTTTCGATGTTCCGGATATCTTTTTCATCTTCGCTCCTTAACAGCTGCGATGAACCAAAATCCTCCTTTGCTTAAACCCCTAAATCTTTCCGGTAGGCGCTCGTCAGACAATAGCTCCCCTTTACTGCAAGTTAAGGGGAATTCTAACCAATCTAGGTCCTCGCTTCATTTATTCAGCCGCTACCAGATGAATTGCTTCGGGCGCTCTGACATTTTCATCGGTTTTTACTAGTGATGCCTTCTGGGGTTTGGAAATAGACAAAGCGGCTTTGACTGCAGAAGTGATGTGGTGCTGTGCCATGAAAATTGAGGGAACAGTGAAAACTATAATCAGCGTTCCAATGAGGACCCCATAACCAATAGAGACAGCTAAAGGGATCAGGAACTGCGCCTGCAGGGAGGTTTCCATAATTAAGGGGTAAACCCCAAGGAAAGTGGTCAGGGATGTCAACAGGATTGGGCGAAACCGTTGTTTGGTTCCCTTGATCACAGCTTCACGCGTTTCCATCCCTTTGGCAATGAACTCGTTGTAGACGTCGACCATAACCAGCGAGTTGTTGATGACCACTCCTGCCAGGCCGATGATCCCAAATATAGACAGCAAGGATAAAGGGATATCCAAGATCAAATGGCCTGTGACTGCACCAATAAGGCCTAGCGGGATTGCAAACATTACCACAACGGGTTGGACATAAGATCGGAACACGAGTGCGAGCAGAGCGAAAATAATAAAGAGAGCTATGCCAAGCGCCTTACTAAGAGCGGCCTGAGCATCGCCCTGGGTGCGTTGTTCACCGCCAAGATCGAAAAGCAAGCTGGGGTTTTCTTCCTTGATCAGCGGAAGGATTTGCGTGGTGATCAAGGCGTTCACTTCTCGGCCCGTTGACACGGATACATCCAAGTCCGCTGTCACTGTGGTCACCTGCCTGCCGTTACGTCGAAGGATTGATGTCGGGGCAAGCCCTTCGCGGACGTAAGCAACCGTAGAAAGCGGGATCAAATAGCCATCAGATGTCCGAATTTGTGTATCCAACAAATCGGAAAGGCTATCTCGTTGTTCCTTAGGAAAACGGACATTCACAGATACATTGTCGGCTCTACGCTGAAAGCTGGTTGCCTCAACCCCAAAGAAGCCGGCCCGTGTTTGCTGGGCAAGGTCTTCGATCGTTATACCGAAAATGCGGGCTTCATCTTTTAATTCCAGCTCATATTCTAATCGGCCCGAGGAATTGTTGTCGCGGATTGAAAAAACGCCAGGTATCGCGCGCAATTTTTCGCGTAGTGCGGCCACCACAGGAGTGATGTCCTGACCCTCGGGCAAGGAAAGCTCGACCGCAACAGGATCACCTGCGCCGATGAGCTCGGCGGAAACAGTGAGCTTGTTGACGGATGCTACTTGGCCCACTTCCTCACGCCAGACCGTTTCAAAGTCTTTGGCGTCCCATGTCCGTATGGTTGGGTCGGTAATTTGTACGACGACATTGGCAAGTGTTGCGCCGCCGGCGGCGCTTCCACCGTTAGGGCCGCCGCCACCAAGGCCTTTTCCAACGACCATGTTCACCCCAACGATCACAGGGGGGGCCGCATTGGGCAATCTTGATTGGATAACCTTACCTGCACGCATTGCAGCCAATTGCACATCTTCCGCCACACGCTGGGTCATTGCAAACGTTGTGCCGTCATTCATTTCAATGCTGGCGGTTACGAAATCTGTTTCGATGGATGGGAAAAAGTTGAATTTCACATATCCATGGATCAAAAGCCCTACAGATCCGATCATAAGGGCGACGGATAAGGCAATTGGAATAAGGATGGCAAATCCTTTGGTGGTTAAGCGTAAAATAGCATCTAAGGGATAGCGAATTATCCATTGCAGCAAGCCATTCACGGCGCTTCTTATGAGCCCGAGAAAGCGAAATACCAGGTTCGGACGATAGTCAGGTGAGACATCTAGTGAACTCAGGTTGCGCGGCAGGATAAATAATGCCTGTCCCAACGAAAGAGCTAGAACCACCATAACAACAATTGGGATATCAGCGAGGAATTTCCCCAATGTGCCCGGCAATTGTAACAGCGGCCAAAAGGCTACGATGGTGGTCAAAGTTGAAAAAACGACGGGGATAGCAATTCTTTGCGTGCCTTTGACGGCCGCTTGTACGGTGCTTAAACCGTCTTCGCCCTTTTGATAAATATTTTCGCTGACCACGATCGCATTGTCCACCACAATACCGATCGCCAGAATAAAACCGAAAAGAGAAATTTGATTGATAGAAAGACCAAGGGCCCCCAGAACAATAAAGGTTGCGGCGAAAGAAACACCTATTCCGATGGCCGACCAGAAGGCCAGCCGGATATCTAAGAAAAGCGCGAGGCATAAAACAACGAGCGCCAAACCAAGCGCCGCATTTTCCACCAGAAGGTTTATTCGATCCTGAAGTCCCTCGGCGTCATTTTGCCAAATTGATGCATTTAGTCCCGGTCCGAGCGAGGGAACAAAGCTGCTGTCCAGATGATTACGTGCATCCTCAACAATTTTTAAAATTTGTTCCTCGCCGACACGAAACACATTGATCGAGACTGAATTTTCACCGTTGAAATTGGCTGTAAGGTCTGCATCAACAAAGCCGTCAATAACTGTGGCCACATCGCGCACATAAATCTCGCCGCCAAGATTGTCCGTGCGAACAACAATATTTTCGAAATCAGCCTGAGTATAGTTGCGGCCCTTGGTTCTGATAGGAATTGAAACTGTGTCGGTGCCTATTGATCCGCCTGGAAGCTCTAACGAGTTTTGGCGAATTGCCCTAGCGATCTCATCCATAGTGAGGCCATAAGATCGCAGCGCATCTCGGCTGACCTCAATTGAGATTTCGTAATCTCTGGTATTTGCTACCTCTACGAAGCTGATGCTGTCTAGCATTATCAGCTCGCTCTTGAGGCGTTCCGCTTCTTGCTTGAGAACGGCCTCACTGGCATTGCCGTGCAAGGTGATTTCAAGAATGCGGCTTGAATTGTTGGGTTGAACAACCACGGGGTCGTTGGCGTCTTCTGGGAAGACACTAATGCGATCCACCTCGTTCTTTATCTCTTCGGTCTTTTCATCAATGTCCGACCCTCGAAGGAAAGAAACGGAAAGGCCGCCGCGACCTTCACTAATTGTCGCGGTTATGCTGTCTATTCCATCTATACCTGCGAGTTGGTCCTCAATCGGCCGGACGATGCTTTCCTGAATTTCCGTCGGCGAGGCCCCAGGATAGCTGACCGAAATACTGACCGTATCAAGGGTGAAATCTGGGAAGGTTTTCTGGGGCATCCCAAGCGCGGTTATTGCGCCCAGAATGACCACAAAAACCATCATGAGGTTCGAAGCAACTGGGTGTTCTGCCATCCATTTAATCATGACGTTCATGGACTTACTCCCCCAGATCCGCGGCAGCCATCTCGGTACCCTTGATTGTGAGATCACGCAGCAGCATCCCAGGTTTTGGCGCCGCGATCGACGTCAGTATCAAGCGTGTGCCAGCCGGCCAATTGTCAACGACTACATAGGTCGTCTCGCCGTCGAAATGGGTTGGTCGCGCGTCAACTGATAGCAGTGTCCCACGGTCATCTTCGGTTGCTTCAAACACCCATATTTGGTTGTCACTGCGGATTGCTGTGGACGGAATTGCATAAGTATTCTTCTGTTCGATGCCATCAATTTGAACTTTGGCAAAGGCATTTATCAGCGCCGGAATCGTCCCAAAAGAGGGTGAGTTTGGATTTAGTAAAACCGGCTTGCCAACGTTATCAAGTCCAATCGATACGCTCAATGTGCGCGTCCGGGGGTCAAGGGCAGGATCCACTCGGCTTACGTGGGCGTTCCATTGGTAAGTTTGCCCTGCAAAGCCAACGTTTACGCGGGCCTTCGCTGTACTATCTTCAAACATTCCGGGGATCAGCGCCGCCTCGGCTTCGCGCACTGGAATGATGACCTCCATTTGGTTGTTGGTATAAATCTCAGCAATCGACTGACCGCTTGCAACGACGCTGCCGACTTCTTGCAATTTCTCAAGCACAGCCCCGCTGAAAGGTGCAACAATTTTCTTGCTGTTGACTGCGATAGACGCGCTTTCCTGAGCCGCGATCAAAGAATTCAGACTGGCGGTCAATTCTGCTTTTTGTGACAGTAATTGATCGAGCGCTTGCTGGCTTGCGAACCCGCGGGACTGTAGTTCTTCGGTCCGTTTCAACTGAGCTTCAACCAAAATTAAACGTGCCTGCGTTGCCTCAACATTTGCCAGTGTTTGATTTAGTAACGCACGCTCCGAGCCATCGTCGAGTTGTACCAACACTTCGCCTTTGGAAAATGTGCCAAGATTGATAACGGATGGGTGAAGGTTTGAAATTCGGCCGCCGCTTTGTGCCGAGACGCTTACTTGCCTGTAGGGGCTCACAAACCCTTCGGAGCGTACAGGCAGGGGCTGCTCAAATCGTGCTACTTCTATGGTTTCGACTAATGCAACGGGGCGCTCTACAGGTTGGACTTCAACTACTTCACGGTTTTCGCCAAGATACTGATACCCGCGAAAGCCACCATAGACGCATGCAATTGCGACAGCTATCCATACTGCTTCACGGATGAAGACTAAAAACAAACGGTAAATTTTTTTCATTATAAACTCTCAGATTGCCACGGCGAAACACTGAACTTTTTTATTGGCTCAAATTTTATACGGTGTTTAACGCAAATTGGTTCAAATTTGATTTTGGTAATACGAATTGCGCGTCGCCGTAATAGCGCTTTGGTATTTTCAGCTGAATATCTTGGACCAACTTATCAGCGGCTTCTTGCGATGTTACGGATATCTTATTGATAGAAGCTGTTAACACGCGAAGATGAATACGCTATCCATGGCTAGCAAAGACTGTGAAAGTTTGATGGGCCTTTGGTAAGTGCAGGGGCGCTCGCTCAAAAAAATAGCTGCCTGTCCGAAAACAGGCAGCTACGCGATTTTACTTTATTCAGGAATGATGATGGCATCAATCACATGGATGACACCGTTTGATGTCTCAATGTCTGCGGTCACAACATTGGCGCTGTTCACTTTGACGCCGCCTTCTGTCATGATCGTTATATCGCTTCCCTGAACTGTGGGGGCCGTCATGCCATTGCTAAGATCCCCGCTCATCACTTTGCCCGACACCACATGATAGGTCAGGATCGCAATGAGCTGTGCTTTATTTTCCGGCTTTAGCAAAGTTTCGACTGTGCCGTCTGGGAGAGCTGCAAAAGCTTCATCCGTGGGGGCAAAAACGGTAAATGGACCTTCACTTTTCAATGTCTCAACCAGACCGGCAGCTTGTACAGCTGCAACCAATGTGTTGAATGCGCCAGCCTCAACGGCCGTATCAACGATGTCTTTGGAGTGCCCGTCTGCAAAACCTACAGAAGCAGTCATCAAGGCTGCAGCACATGTCATTGAAAAAAAAGTACGTCTGATCATAATAATCTCCAAATTTTGAAACACCAACTTAATATTGGATTATCTATCTACGTGAAGAAAAAGTGATCGGATCACTTGTTGTTTTTTTTGCCCAGTATAAGCTTTACTTTAGCTTTTAAGCGGTAAATTTCCGCCGGTGGTGTTATGACCGGGGGCTACCATTAGTGATATCGGGGGAAATCAATCTTCTCTTTTTTGACCCTGCCAACAGTTGCAAACCTATCACCATATAGACCTTAGCCAAAATACGTAGGTCAGTTCAAAGAGTGTCACTTTTGCAGTTCTTTTTCACGAACCATAAACAAATAAGCTATTGATATTGCATGCACCAGTTTGTGCATTGTGGTGTGGTTGGGACATGAGCCACCTTTGCCCGGTCCGCCGCTGTCACCAAACTTAATTAATCAAGTGATAGATAAATAACTGATAATATTATAATAACCAGTGTTTCTTTGGTAATATGCTGGGAGGGAAATATTAATTTTCAAAATCCGATACTGGCGAATTACGGAAGCAGGTTTCACAATTCAAGGTTTTTTCTGTTATTTACAAGGCACTTTATAGTAGTGTGGAAAAACAGGAAAACCTGTGAGCAAACATAGTTGGAAGGGATAACATGTTTAAAGAATTTAAAGATTTTATAGCCAAAGGAAATGTCATGGACATGGCCGTTGGAATAATTATTGGAGCGGCCTTCACGGCCATTGTAAAATCCATGGTTGGTGATTTGATCAACCCCATTATTGGACTCTTTATGGGCGGTGTGGACTTTACCAACATGTACACTGTTCTGGCCGGGGATGTTGCTGCCGGAGCATCACTGGAAGCCGCCCGCGAAGCGGGCGCTGCGGTCTTTGCATATGGTGCTTTCATCATGGCTGTCATCAATTTCTTAATCATTGCTTTTGTGGTGTTCATGCTGGTGCGCTATGTGACCAAAGTAAAAGAGGCCTCGGCCAAAAAAGAAGCAGTTGTTGAAAAAGCCCCGGCAGGCCCCAGTGAAGTGGATCTTCTGACCGAGATTCGTGATGCTTTAAAAAAATAACATCCCAAAGGTAATTTTGAAGCCTGTAAATGACCGCATGGAAGCTTTGTAGCGCCATGCGGTCTATTGATGATTCCATAGTCAGTGATGAAACAATCGATCGTACCTGTCTGTAGATGCGCTTAATTGCATACCTATAACTCTTTGATATTTAACTGACATATCAAAAATAATAGACATAGAGTAAAATTTATTTGACATCCCCGAGGTTTGTGATCATATCATGTATATAATTTTTTACACCAAGTCGTATATTTGCGACATAAGGAATGACCACATGTCACATGAAGAGAAAAACACGATCCTTCAAATTATCATTGGGATCGGCATTAATATTTGGATACTTTTCAAAGTATGGGACCTTTACGCATCAGGTGTAATGGATGGTCCTGACGCGATCCAAAGATGGGCCGAAACGATGTTCTGGGTTATCATCATTGCGATCGGAGCTGGGATCATTATAGCCATCATCGGCACAGTTCTTTTTGCGATCATCGAAACGGTTATTACTGGGGAGACCGACCATAATTTCATCACCGATGAGCGGGACAAGATGATCGCTAACACCGGTAACAAAATCACCATTGCGTTTACCGGCGCTGGATTTATCGCCCTGATCGCGGGGGTTAAGTTCGGATACGCACCAATCGACTGTCTTATTTTATTGATGTTTAGCTATTCGCTTGGCGGACTTGTGGGCGAGATCGCAAAATTGGCCCGCTACCGGATGAGCTTTTGATATGGCCCAAAAGCTAACCATAACAAACTCGATCCGCCGTCTGCGCTTTGATGCCGATGAGATGACGCAAAAAGCACTGGCCGATCAGGTCGGGGTCACCAGGCAAACCATCGTTGCAATCGAAAATGCCAAATATTACCCAACGCTTGAGCTGGCCTTTTTGATCGCCCGTGTCTTTGAAAAAGAAATTAGTGACGTCTTTTCGATAGAATTGAAAGAGTAGCCCTACCTCTCATTTGATACCTTAACGCTGCAATACTTTCTTCAAGAATCTTGCGGGCAATTTCCATGAACACCCGAAGTGTGCCCCCATGTCTTGGACATGTTGCAAATCTTGGGGAATTTAACTTTCTCAATCAACCTACTCTGAAAGGAGTACACGCATGACCCCCGCGACCATGAAAGCCGCTGTTTTAACCGGATTTGGAGGACCTGAAGTCATTCAGATAGCTCAAAGGCCCGTGCCCGTTCTGAAAGCCAACCAAATGCTGATCCAGAATCAAGCCGCAAGCGTAAATTCCGGTGATGCGCGCATCCGATCAAAAACTGTACCAAAGGGGTACAAATTTATTATGTCACTGGTATTTGGTTTCAACAGGCCCCGTACAGAAATCCTTGGGACAGTGTTTGCTGGTAAAGTCACGCGGGTCGGCGCAAGTGTTACAAAGTTCAACCCGGGCGATTTGGTTTTTGGTAGCACTGAGTTGAAAATGGCCACTCATTCAGAGTTTGTCGCAATCGGCGAAGCTGCTGCAATCACCCATTGTCCGGACGAATTGACCCCCGCTGAAGCAGCATCACTTGTATTTGGCGGCACAACCGCACTGTACTTCATAGAAAAATCCGATCTTAAAAGAGGCGAGCGCATCCTAGTCAATGCAGCTGCGGGTTCGGTCGGTATTGCGGTGGTTCAGATCGCAAGCCAAATGGGCGCCCATGTTACCGCCATAGCGTCATCTGCAAATCATGATTTTCTAAGGGAAAATGGGGCAAAAAGCTGTATCGACTATACGGTTACAAACATGGAAAATTTGACCGATAAGTTTGATGTGATTGTGGATTGTCTAGGCACGATACCCTATGCAAAACACCATCACTTACTGAACAAACAAGGGCGCTTTGCGCTTGTCACAGGAACGCTGGCAGAAGGTCTGGCCGCCCCCTTTCGCAGCGTATTTGGTATGCATAAAATCGTCAGTGGCACGTCATTTGCGACGCGCGCATCACTGGAAAAGATTGTTAAATTGGCAACGTCAGGCGCCATTAAACCAATCATAGACGCCACATTTACTCTTGATCAGATCAAGGACGCACATGCCCGGATTGATAAATGCCACAAGCGGGGGAACTTTATTGTAAAATTCAGGCCACGGCCAAAATGATAAACAACACCCTCGTGAAATAGGCAATAGTATAGTTTAGCTCTTAGGTCAGCCTATCTTATAGCCCCAGAAAAAGGTAAGTTCCTCGGCAAATTGGCATCCGTGGGCTGCGGCAAAGCCTTGCAGCTCGACCTCTTCCCCGGCGCCGAGTGCAACAAATGCTTCGGTTTTGACGGCGCTTAGACCATCCATATGCGGCGCGGTATTCGCCGCGCGAGATGATTTTATTTCATGCGTGCCGTTGCGCATTAAGCGCGCCTTTAATTGGGTTAAATTCGAAGTGGTTTCTTTAAACATCACTTGTCCGGCCAAATAGTAACTGCCCTGAGTGGGCGCTCGAAAAACATTTTTCGCGGGATTAAAACAGCCCTGATCATTAAATTCGGCCATATTAATACCGATTTTGATCCATTGATCTGCCGGGGCATCATTGTTGTATTTGGTATAGGCGTGAAACCTTGGTAAATTGGGCAAGCTGACACAGGCCGTTGCTGCATCGATCCGCAGACCGTCGCGAAAAGTGATGTTATCCTTGGTGGTTGTGATGCGAAAATCATCAGCCCCCAAAAGCCCCACCAAGGCGCGGGTTTGGCCATCACTTTGGAAAATGAAACCCGCATCCTGCGCCGCGGTTTCTTTGTTCAGGATATGCAAGATGCTGCCAGAACCGTCTTCGCCGCTTGGGACAGCAGTCCAAAGCGCTTTTTCAGTTTTAACGGCAAGTTTTTGTTGCTCGGTGGTCTCAGCCCCGATGGACAGGCTTTCAAAGGCCGCATCAACCGACCCCTGCGCCGCGCCGCTAATGGCTTGCCAGTCTGTGCCATCAAAAGCCCGCAGGACCCCGCTTGAAAGCACAAAAATCCGCCAGCCGGGTTGTGGGGCAAAAAATGCCCAATTGCCATCCTGCCAGAGGGCAATATCACCACTATGACCAGCCCATGCGCCGCTTGCACCGGGCGGAATTAAATAACAATCACCTTCTTCTGCACTAAGGGGCGCGCTGTCTCGGCTGTCTGAAATAGCTGTCATTTGTACCAATATATCCAACTGGCGCAGCGCTTGATTGTGCGTGACATGTTTTTGCGCTTGGGATGGCTGAATGTAGGGCAGGGATAAACGAGAGGAATTTTCAGTCATATTAGGTATGGCCCGCAGTGGATGTGGACCAAACTATGATCTGAAATGGGTTAACGCGCAGCAATCCCTCCGCACGCAGAATAAAGTAATTATTAAGAGGGCTCTTTGGAAAAGGGTTCCCGTCCGATGCTGTCATAGGATTCAAAGCCGGCTTTTCTGGCATCCTTGGCACTGTAGATATTTCTAAGGTCGGCCATCTTTGGTTGGTTCATTTTGCGGGCAATTATTTTTAAATCCAAAGCACGAAATTCATTCCATTCGGTCAGAATGACCAATAAGTCAGCGTTTTGTGATGCCTGATAGGGGTCTTCTACCCATCGCCCGCCGGGAAGCAAATGTTCACCTTCGTGGCGGCCTTGGGGATCACATAGCCGTACTTTGGCGCCGCCGCCGATTAACGCTGGTACAATGGTCAGGCTGGGCGCATCGCGCATATCATCGGTGTTGGGCTTGAATGTCACTCCGAGCACAGCAATTATTTTATCTTTAAAGCTGCCATCACATAAATCCAAAAGCTTTTGGATCATCCGGCGTTTGATTTCATCATTGACCTTAATAACCGTTTCGGTGATTTGCATCGCAACGGCATTTTCCTGGCCGATGCGCGCAAGCGCTTTGGTGTCTTTGGGAAAGCAACTGCCGCCATATCCCGGACCGGCATGAAGAAATTTACTGCCAATTCGGTTGTCCATTCCCATGCCTTTGGCCACCTGTTTGACATCGGCGCCAACCTTTTCACAAAGTGCAGCAATTTCATTGATAAAACTGATTTTAGTGGCCAAAAACGCGTTTGCTGCGTATTTTGTCATTTCAGCGCTTTCCAGATCCGTTGTGATAATTGGAAAATCCCGCAAATATAGCGGCCGGTAAATTTCTTCCATCACCTCGGCAGCGCGTTCAGTTTGCACCCCGATCATAACCCGATCAGGTTTCATAAAATCCTCAATAGCAGCCCCTTCGCGGAGAAATTCGGGATTAGAGGCGACATCAAATTCAAGCGAGGGCGCGGTTTTGCGGATCAATTGCTTAACCTGCCTGTTGGTGCCCACTGGGACTGTGGATTTTGTAACCACAACCAGATAATCTTGCGCAGCTTGGGCAATTTCTTCTGCAGCGGCCATAACATATTGCAGATCGGCATGCCCGTCACCGCGCCGCGTCGGGGTGCCAACGGCAATAAATGCCGCGTCCGCCCCATCTATTGCGGCCTGTAAGTCTTTACTAAAGCAAAGCCGGCCAGCTGCTACGTTTTTCGCCATCAGCGCGTCTAGGCCGGGTTCATAAATAGGAACTTTGCCAGAGTTGAGCAGGTCTATTTTTTGCGGGTCTTTGTCGACACAAACAACGCTATGGCCAAAATCGGAAAAACAAATGCCCGACACAAGTCCCACATAGCCTGTTCCAATCATTGCAATTTTCATCAAATTCTACCTATCTGCAAAACGATCGCCCCTGTCAAAATACGCAACGGTGGCCAATGCAGGTTTGATAGTGTGTTAAGCGATGAAATCCTAGAGTATTTCATATTACTTTCTGCGGTTTTGTTAAATCTTTATGAATCTGCCCCCACAATGCCACATTTTATTAAATTTCCGTAAACCTTAGTCGTGAACTTTGGTCTCCAAGCGTGGGGCGCTTTGGGTGAGAAAATGATATATGCACAATGGCTGGGGTCATTGGGGGCAACCTTTGAGAGTCGCGATGAAAGACCTGTCGGCATGTTGGCAAATACAGCCAAGGGTCAGTTGTCGGTTTATGATTATCAGGCGCAGCAGGCGCTAACGTATCAGGTGCAAGAGGGTGGGTTAGAGCAAACCGAGGCGGCCGCATTGATGGCTGCTGAGCGGCATGAGCTGCGGATTGGCGCATCAGTTTATTGGTTGGATTCGCTGGCGACAGGACATCTTGACGGGCTTTATCAAAATTCAAATTACATCTCGAACAGCTTATTGTTGCAGTCGGGTGGATCCTAATCTGCAGGTCAAAGTTTGCATCTTGTTAGCACCAAAAGCGCAGATCAATCCTTTGTGATTGCAGCTGCGAGTAATGGTGAGGGGATCGAAGTTTTTCAGTACAGCGAAGGAGTGATCGGGGCCTCTACCGAGCGCATTCTTGATGATGAAACCAGCTATTTGCAGCAGGTGTGTGATTTGGCAACAGCCCGAATTAGTGAGACCACCTATGTTTATGTGGCCTCCGGCGTTGAACATGGCCTTTCAATATTCTCCTTGGGAGTTGATGGACAGCTTTCACCCGTGGCCAATGTCGGGCAGGCGCAATCCTTGCCCATCAATGCAATTTCCCAAGTTGACATGATCGCTCTAGGGGCGGCCCGGTTTTTACTGGTGGCATCTCAGGGGGCAAATTCACTGACCGTTTTGCGCGTGCTGGAAGACGGAAACCTAAAACCCGCAGATCATATTCTAGATGACCTTGCTCTGCGGATAGAAAACAACTCTGCACTTGCTTATGTCGAAGTTAAGGGCAGGGGTTTGCTTGCGGCTGCCGGCAATGATGGCGGGATCAGCTTTTTTGAGCTGTTGCCAAGCGGGCGTTTGATCCATCACAGCACGGTCATTACCGGGCCAGAGGCGGGGATCGGTGCTATTAGCGATTTGAGTTTGTTGAGCGCGGGACCGATTTTCTATCTGGTGGCGCGTGATAAATCTCAGGCTGGTTTGGGCGTTTTCAAAATTGATGTCAGCAGCTTTGGCGCAGCACAGGGCAGCGCAGGAGTGTTAGATGATCTGCTCGTTGCTGCGCCCGGTGCTTTGGCAATCAACGGATATGAGGGGGATGATTATCTGGTCGACGGGATAGGCCGTGATGTCATGACCGGAGGCGCTGGGCGGGATGTCTTTGTGCTGACGGCGGACGAAAAAATTGACCAGATAAGCGATTTTGATAGTCACCAAGACATATTGGATCTGTCCTTATGGCCAATGCTTTATAGCTCAGCGCAGCTGACATTTGTTGAAGACTCTGATGGCGTTACAATCCATTTCCGGGGTGAGGAACTGGTGATCAAGTCCGCCTCCGGATCAGGCCTTACGTCAGCGGATTTTGGCGCCGGCACAATAACCTATCTTACGCGGTTTGATGTGCATCTGCAGCCTCAAGAAATTAGCCAGCCGACAGCGACTGCGCCGCCATTAAATCAAGGTGTCATTCTGGCAAAACCGCAGGCGGATTTTTTGTTCCCGCTCAGTGTGCAGGATATTGCAGAATATCCAAAACTGGTATCAGAACCGTTTCAAATGCA
This sequence comes from Paracoccaceae bacterium, assembly GCA_902512685.1. Lineage (GTDB taxonomy): Bacteria > Pseudomonadota > Alphaproteobacteria > Rhodobacterales > Rhodobacteraceae > CABZJG01. The sequence continues at coordinate 59,690 of CABXKH010000002.1, forward strand.
GGCAGGTCCTTATTTTATTACCGCAGCCTTTAGCAACATGGGCTCTATTCTGGGCACAATTGCCCCCTCCCAAACCAAAAGTCCGATCTATAAATTGCCAGAAATTGGCCGATCGGACAACGAAGGTATGAACGGTAGCGCAGGGAGTGATTATTTTATGGCAATGGGGGGGCATGATGTACTTTACGGACAGGCGGGTAATGATACCCTCTGCGGTGGTGATGGTTCCGATAGGATCTATGGCGGCGATGGCAAGGATGTTCTCATCGGGGGGGTCGGATCGGATTTACTCTGTGGTGGCAGCGGCGCTGATTGGTTTGTGTTTCATCCCACCATCGCGGGCGAGATTGACGTGATCGCTGATTTTGACCCGAATGTGGACACAGTCTATCTATCAGGTCTATCCGGAACAAACTCTGACGAAAATTATTCTCAGTTGATTTTTGTCCAAGTCGATCAGGATCTATGGCTTGATGTCTTGGGCCAAGGGGTCATATTCAAAGACCTCCTGCATGCGCAAATTTCTGCGGATGAGTTTCTTTTTAACTTCTAATTTTCGATCAAAATTCTAGATAAAAATAATATCATCTATAGAGAATAGGGCGGCGTCTTTTCCGATCAAATTCAAGCAATAATCGCCATATATTATTTCGCTGCCCTTTGCAGTTTCCACAATTAATATATCTTTGAACCGTCCTAATTGACCATGACTGGAAATACCCACCATTATCAGCGTGTCTTGGACGGGATCGAAGTCTGAGATCATATCTTGGTCTGGTTCATTAATATTGCGAAATACGAAGCTATCAGCCCCTGAGCCGCCGTCGATAGTATCGCTGCCAGAGCCGCCATCAATACGGTCATTACCCGCGCCCCCGGTAATAAAATCATCGCCCCCCGCAGAGAGTAGAATATCATCACCGCCGCCGCCGGACAGGACATCTGCGCCGGCCCCTGTTTGAATTTTATTGGCTGCGTTATCACCAAAAACAGAACGACTTTTCGATGAGGCTGACGGATCTGTGATCTTTGTGTCCGCAAAGTCATTTTGTGTCCATATCTGGCCTTGACCTGCCGTCCAGATGAATATTGAGCCATCAATTTTTATCCTCCCGGCGCGCTGGGAAGCGCTGCAATGCCGGATGCATCCGAGGTATCGCATAAGTCTGCTAGTTTTGTGGAATGGCCAATACTGAGTTCGATAACCTCATAGGGGTCCAGTTGAAACGTGATACTATTGGGCGATCCCAGCTCTGCCTGGGAAAGATGTTTATAGGACGAACTCACGTCGGTTTCGCTGGCGAAATAGTAATCTTCTATGGTCTTAGGATCAGAATTTTTGGGCAAAATGTCATCAAATTGAGGTAAATACGTCAGGTATTTAACCTCGCCACCAGAAGTTTCTTTTATAGTAATATGATCCTGATTTGTATCATCAAAAAACGCCAGGGATTTCAAATCCAGATACTCAATATAGCTGATTTGGCGTTTCGCGACACGGTTTTTATGATTTGAGTCACCCATTTCGCTCAACCCATCAGAGCTGGCAGGATCATAGCCAAGGATCACGGCTGAGACGGTTGTGATATCCGGTGCAATCCCGCGTAAATCAATAGTAACCTGTGTGGTTTGTGCCGTGCGGGATGCCATATAAAGCAAGGTTTTATAATCCTGCCGGAGCGCAACTGTTTCCAAGCCCGTCAGCTTTTGGTCAAAGTATAGCTTGAGAAGGCGGGCAGAGGCGGCACCTGAGGAGTTGGCAAAATTCTGCGACAGCAAATTAAAACGCGCCGCCAGCAGGTGTGAGCTCTGCGGTCTCGGCGGGATTACCTGCAAGACTATTTGGGGTTTTATGCTGGATCGGCCAGGCGTGCGCCGCATCAACGCCAAGCTCAAGCATATATTCAAACTGTTTTAAAAGCGTGCCGGCGCCCTTTAATCCAAGCTGATCTGCATCGGATTTTTGGACATTCCATTCTGTAAACACCAAATCCAGATCACGCGTTGACACCTGCGCCCATTGTTGCTCCCAAGCTGCAATTTTTTGTTGCAAATAGCGGGTTTCAAGCTGAATACCGGACCCGTTTAAGAGCTTGCAAAATCATCAGAGCCATGATGGTCCTTGATGTAGTAGTAGTGTTGAACAAGGCCATTGATTGCCTTGATTGCAGGCTGGTCCAACTGTTTGATGATCGCGGCATTGGCTAGATTATGGTTGCCAGTTCCAGAATAATCACTGCCATGACCAAAAATTTCTGCCATTTGTATCAGTATTTTCGGCTGCGCCGCCTCATTTATACCGGCCGCTTGAAAACCACTTTTCAAGGCTTCTGCTGCAATATTTTCCCAGCTTCCATAAGCTGTCTCTGATAGCCACTCGGCGCCAATTGAATATTCATTACCAATTTCGACGGCCTTGACCACATCCGCGTAATCACGTCCAAGCAGTCGGGCAAAATCATAGACCTTTTGCGCATAACCGGTGCTGTCGTACCCCTTTGATGAAAGGTTTTTGGTAGGGATGCCCAACGTCACCGTATATGGGTTTTCTGTTTTATTATGCGCACGCACCCAATCAAGAAAATTGACCAAATGCGGGGCTAGTGCGTGAGTTGAACTGTCTGTTAATAGATCGCCTTCGTCCTCCATAAATCCACCAGGATAGCGCAGATCGCTTAAGCCCAAAGACGCCGCGCTTTTGGCAAAATTTGACGTGACCACACCTTCTTCAGAGATATTAACACCGTGCAGTGCATTGCCGCCGAAATCTGCGGCCCCTGCGCTATGCTGCGTAAGTGTAACAGAGGTGATGGCAATACTTTTGGTTCGAGCCATTGAAAGTTTCCAGAGTCGGTAACATCACCACAAAAAAGTATGTGAGATTATCAAAACGGTAATAATGATGAGCTATATTTTTCAATACTCATAGGTGCAAAACAAATTTTGCAAAAATGCAAATAGATTTTTTTCTGGATAGATTTTTATTGATATTTTTTCTTAAAGTTAAAAAAATTCTTTAAAAACAAAAGATACACAGAAATCCTGTTTTTTTCATGAAAATTTGATTATCAAAAAGATAGGCAAAATCACGAGATAATTTTGTATTCCGACATCAATTCAGAGGAATTAAAAAGTCAAAAAAGAATTAATAATCCGAAAGAATCTTTCAATTAATCAGCGCCAACATTCGTCTGTCGGTAAATTATCATGCGCGTGGGCTTGAATTTAAAGGGGTAAGAGGCAATTTAGAATTGAGGGATTTTGTGGATATTTGCGGCTTTTGCTTGACCTGCCCCACCGAATTGGCCTTAAGGCATGCAGCAGTAAATATAGGATGAGTATGCGACCCGATTCTCCCCCGGTACCGCTCGAAATTGACCGCAAAACATCGCGTAAACTAACGGCGCTAACAGGGCTATTTCCGTTTATCCTGCCGTATCGGGCTATGATTGCGGCTGCCACGTTCGCCTTGATGATCACGGCGGCCGTTTCATTGGTTTTGCCCTTAGCGGTACGCCGGGTGGTGGATAATTTTAATACATCGCAAGAAGCCATATTAGACCAGTATTTTGCTGCGGCCCTTGGGGTTGCGCTTTTGCTGGCTCTGGGTACGGCGATGCGTTATGCGCTGGTCACTCGGCTCGGCGAACGGGTGGTCGCCGACATTCGCAAGGCGGTGTTTGACCGCGTTATCACAATGAGCCCGGCATTTTATGAAAACATTATGACCGGCGAGGTTTTAAGCCGGATCACCACCGATACGACTTTAATTCTTTCTGTGGTCGGCTCTTCTGTGTCCGTTGCGCTGCGCAATGTTTTGATATTCGTTGGTGGTTTGATCTTGATGTTGGTGACATCGGCAAAGCTGACCTCGCTGGTTTTGCTAATTGTTCCGGCCATCTTGATCCCGATTTTGACTTTGGGTCGAAGGGTGCGCAAACTGAGCAAAGAGAACCAAGATTGGATTGCGGCAAGTTCGGGCACGGCATCCGAAGCTTTAAGCGCGGTGCAAACTGTTCAGGCCTTTACCCATGAAAACGAAACCCGGCAACGCTTCTGTGATGTGACGGAAAACAGTTTCCATTCGGCAAGCCGCCGGATCAACACCCGCGCATGGATGACGCTGATTGTTATTTTCCTTGTCTTTGCGGGTATTGTCGGCGTGCTGTGGGTCGGTGCCCGCGATGTTCGCTCGGGGGTTTTGACCCCCGGCACCCTTGTCCAATTTGTCATTTACGCAGTGATGGTTGCTGGTTCGGTTGCAACACTGTCTGAGATATGGGGCGAGTTGCAAAGGGCCGCAGGGGCGACCGATCGTCTGGTCGAGCTATTGGCCATCGAAGATGCGGTCAAAGATCCGATAAGCCCAACCCCGCGCCGTGCAAATGGCCAAGGCGCCATCAGGTTTGAAGAAGTGACCTTTCGCTATCCTTCACGGCCGTCAGCTGCCGCGCTTGACGGTATTTCTCTGGATATAAAACCAGGAGAGACTATTGCATTGGTGGGTCCCTCAGGAGCTGGTAAAACCACCATCATTCAGCTGATTTTGCGGTTTTACGACCCCGATTCAGGTCGAATAACACTCGATGGTGTGGAGCTTGGGAAAATGCGCCGCGATGATTTTCGCCAAACCATGTCGCTTGTATCGCAGAACCCGATGATTTTTGCGGCAACAGCGCGGGAAAATATTCGCTTTGGCCGGCCTTCAGCGTCGGATCAAGACATCGAAGCAGCCGCGCAAGCCGCAGCAGCTCATGGGTTTATCTGTGATTTGCCAGATGGCTATGACACTTATGTGGGCGAGCGCGGTGCGATGCTCAGCGGGGGGCAAAAGCAGCGCATCGCCATTGCGCGTGCAATTTTGCGCGATGCGCCGGTGCTATTGCTTGACGAAGCCACCAGCGCGCTGGATGCGGAAAGCGAAGTCGCTGTGCAGCAGGCGGTTGAAGCCCTGGCCCGCGACCGTACAACTATTATTGTGGCGCATCGCCTCGCCACCGTCAAAAAGGCCGATCGCATTGTCGTCTTTGATCAGGGCCGGATTATTGCCAGTGGAAACCATCAGGCGCTGGTTGCAGAAGGCGGGCTTTATGCGCGTTTGGCGCGGCTGCAATTCACCGACGGAGCTTCGGCGGCCTAAGCGCCATCAACTTGACCCAAAGATGTCTTTGCCATGGGCTTGTAGTTTGGTTATTGTTAGTCAAACACAACTACCGCCTTTAGGGGGGCATTCTTTTTCTATGCTATTTGGCATAGAGGCGGGGTGTATAATTAACAGGGGAAAGAAAATGCCATTTGCGTCTGTCGCGGATTCAATCGCTTTTGAAAAAGAAATGCCGTGGGCTGACCGCGATGTTCCGAAATCACTTTTTAGCCTGCTGACACAGACCTCGGTAAAATTTCCACGTCACAATGCAGTCAGTTTTCAATTGTTGTCCGGTGCCCAAGACAAAGCTGAAACATTTACCTGGTCGCAACTACAGCAAAAAACTGCACAGGCGGCCAATCTGTTTCGCAGCTTAGGGGTGGGGCCACAGGATGTGGTTGCCTATGTTTTGCCAAACTGCAATGAAACGGTTTTGGCGCTTTTGGGGGGGGGCACAGCTGGTGTTGTTAGCCCCGTAAATCCGCTGCTTGATCCTGCGCAAATCGCTGCCGTTTTGCGTGAAACCAACGCCAAAGTGGTGGTGACATTAAAGGCATTTCCGAAAACGGATGTGGCACAAAACACGGCCCAAGCGGTGGCCGAGGCGCCGAATGTACATACCGTACTTGAAATTGACCTGAACCGATATCTGACCCCGCCCAAAAAGTGGTTGGTGCCCTTGCTTAGGCCCAAAAACCCCATCTCGCATCAGGCCAAAGTTCTGGACTTTAACCAGGAGTTGGAAAAACAAAACACCAGTTTGGATTTCGAAGATATCCAAGAAGACCGGGTTGCTGCCCTGTTCCATACGGGCGGCACAACAGGCATGCCAAAAGTGGCGCAGCACCTCAGTTCTGGGATTATCTATAATGGCTGGGTGGGGGCAACATTGCTGTTCACCGAAGAGGACAATGTCATTTGTCCACTGCCCTTATTTCATGTTCTGGCGAGCCATGTGATTTTAATGGCTGCTCTGTCCTCGGGTGCGCATGTTATTTTCCCCACGCCGGCAGGATATCGCGGTGATGGGGTCTTTGATAATTTCTGGAAATTGGTCGAACGCTGGAAGGTGACGTTTATCGTTGGAGTTCCAACAGCCATTTCGGCATTGATGCAACGCCCGGTCGATGCTGACATCAGTTCTGTAAAAACCTCGTTTTCCGGGTCGGCGCCGCTACCGGTCGAGCTTTTTCGCCGATTTGAAGAAGCAACGGGCGTAACCATTGTCGAGGGCTATGGGCTGACCGAGGCAACCTGTCTTGTGTCTGGAAATCCTCTGGACGGCGAAAAGAAAATCGGCTCGATCGGTGTTCGGTTTCCCTATACTGATATTAAAATCGTTAAATCCACTGATAAGGGCTTGGTCGAATGTGCCGCTGATGAAATCGGTGAAATTTGCATCTCGAGCCCGGGAGTTTGGGCCGGAAACACCTATACCGATGGCGATAAGAACCAAAATCTGTACTTTCAAGACACGCATTTGCGCACCGGCGACTTGGGCCGGATTGACGGTGATGAATACCTGTGGATTACCGGCCGCGCCAAAGACCTGATCATTCGTGGGGGGCATAATATTGACCCTGCATTGATTGAAGAAGCGTTGTTGGGCAATTCTGACGTGGCCTTTGCTGGCGCCATTGGTCAACCTGATGCCCATGCTGGCGAGCTGCCTTGTGTTTATGTCGAACTGATCGAAGGCGCCAGCGCTACCGAAGCCGAGCTGCTCGAATATTGCTTGCAGAATGTGCCAGAGCGTGCAGCCCAGCCAAAACATGTTGAGATTATGCCCGAGCTGCCAAAAACCGCAGTTGGGAAAGTCTTTAAACCGGATCTTCGCAAAAAAGCTATTACACGGGTGTATGATGCGGCCCTGGATGAGGCGGGGCTTTCAGCGCGGGTTCAAACCGTTGTTGATGATCAAAAGCGCGGCCTCGTGGCTCAGGTTTCGTTAGACAATAGTGATGATGAAATTTCTGCAGTTCTGGGCGGGTTTAGCCGGCCATGGGAGCGCGGCGTATAAAAAGCAAATAGGATCGGGGGCTGAACAGCAGCCCCCGATTATTTTTGAAATTTGACAAAAGCCTATTGCGAAATACCTTTTGCCACAAATAGTTAAGTGGTCAGGTGATCTATGCCTTCGATTGGACGGGCGAAGAGAATATTAATACTTGGGTCAGCGCCGGATGCTGTAAGCGCCAGAGCATGGAAGTCGCAACCATTTGACTGCATTGTTGCGATTAATAACGCCTGGCAAATTCGGCCCGATTGGGATGATCTGATTTTCCCCTATGATTTTCCCGACGCATCTAAGCCGACTGATATTCAGCCCGATCAAAGATGGGTGACAGAAGACGATTTTGTGCCGGTCCAAAATGACTTTGGCGGATTCGTCTATGCGGGTGCCACAATGGCCTTTACAGCGGCCTATTGGGTGCTTGGTCATTACCGCCCGACGCAAATCAGCTTTCTGGGTTGTAATATGTGGTATCCAAAGGGTGAAACCACGCATTTCTATGGTTCAGGCATCGCTGATCCACTGCGCGATGACATCACTTTGATGTCACTCGAAGCCAAATCATCACGGCTTTATGCAATGGCGCAGGCGGCTGGATGTGCCCTTAGCAATCTATCACGCGGCCCGTCACGGCTTATTTTTCCGCTGCGAAAATTCCAAGGACCAGAGCCTGCGCCTTATGTGGTAGATCAAGAGGCGGTGCATAAAGCTTTGATGCGCGAGCGTACGCTGGGCTATTACGTGCCTTCGGGCCGCTATTGGCAAGAGTTGGAGCGCTTTGACGTAGAGGCACTGCAAGCGCTTGATCAAATGTGGCTTGCTGCGGTCTCTCGCCGCGCTACCGCAGCTACAGCTGCTGAATAACGCTTAAGAGGTCTATGATTTTTTAGCCGGAGCGCCGCCTGCAAAGCTGTTGCGGTTTTGATAGTCGCAGGGTGCGTCCTGCATTTGCAGGTGCAACCCTTCGCTGTCAAAAGGATGCGCACGGGCCAGTGCCTCATTCACTTCAATACCCAGACCGGGGGCTTGCGGTGCCTGCACAAAGCCGTTTTCAACTTGAATACTGCCGCTGATCAGATCGTGATGAAATTTGGTTTCAATGGTTTCAATGATCAAAAGATTGGGAATGGATGCCGCCAGATGGATGTTTGCCGCCCATTCAATCGGGCCGGCGTAAAGGTGCGGGGCCATCTGGGCGTTAAACACTTCGGCAATTGCGGCAAGTTTTTTCATTTCCCAGATCCCGCCAGCGCGGCCTAGGGCTGGCTGCAGGATCGCTGCGCCACCGGTTTGCAAAAGCGTGGCAAACTCGGCCTTGGTGGTCATCCGCTCGCCGGTGGCCACCGGGATACGGACGGCCTCTGCAACTTTTTTGAACTCAAGCAGATTATCTGGCGGGATCGGTTCTTCGAACCACAGCGGGCTATAGGGCTCAAGCGCTTGGCCAAGCCGAATGGCCCCGGCGGTGGAAAACTGACCATGGGTGCCAAACAAAAGATCCGCGCGGCTGCCAACCGCATCGCGGATGGCTTTGCAGAACGCCACCGAAAGTTCTATATCGCGCATCGCCGGCATATGGCCGCCGCGCATCGTATAGGGGCCGGCAGGGTCAAATTTCACTGCGGTATAGCCGCGGTCAACCAAATCCAACGCGCTTTGCGCCGCCATCTCAGGTGAGTTCCAAAAGTCATCCAGATCATGATGCGCAAGCGGATAAAGATAACTATAGGCGCGGATGCGCTCGTTCATAACGCCGCCAAGCAGCGCCCAGACCGGCCGTTCGCGGTGTTTGCCCAAAATATCCCAGCAGGCGATTTCAAGGCCTGAAAAGGCCCCCATCACGGTCAAATCCGGCCGCTGGGTAAAGCCAGAGGAATAGACCCTCCGGAACAGCCGCTCGATGTTTTCCGGATTTTCATCCAAAAAATAGCGTTCAAAAAGATCTCGGATCACGGGTTGCATAGCATTGGGTCCAATGCTTGAGGCATAGCATTCACCCCAGCCAACTATTCCGGTATCGGTGGTCAACTTGACCAAAATCCAATAGCGTCCGCCCCATCCCGGCGCCGGAGGCGCGGTGACAATGATATCAAGATCTTGCAGCTTCATGGCAGGCCTTTTTTAATCAAACACAATCACATTTCGACGCGCAGCGCCAGTTTTTGTATCTTCAATGGCTTCGTTGATTTGGTCCAGCCGCCACCGGCCCGAGATCAACTCGTCCAGTTTGAGCCGTCCCTGTTCATAAAGATCGACCATCCAGGGTATATCGCGCTTGATCACCACATTGCCCATTTTTGATCCCACCATGCCTTGGTTCACGGCTGACATCATCACCGGCTCATAGGTTGAGCTTTCGCCAGATTTGGGCATGCCCACCATGACGACTTTTCCGCCATAGGCCAGATAGCGCGGTGCGCTGTCATAAACCGCGCTCACACCGACGGTGACGAACACCGCATCCGCGCCGCGTCCCATGGCTTTTTTTGCGGCGCGCCATGGTTTCCCCTCACTCGCAAGAACCGTATCCGTGGCCCCGAACTCGCGCGCGATCTCTAACTTATCTTCGGTCATATCCACGGCCACAATGCGCCGTGCGCCGGCAATACGGGCGCCCTGGATCGCATTTAGGCCCACACCGCCACAGCCGATCACAACAGCGTCCTGACCCGCGCGAAGCTCGGCGGCATTGACCACGGCGCCGATGCCGGTAATCACACCGCACGCCAGCAGCGAGGCCGCGTCAAATTGTAAATCAGCCGTGATTTTCACCACTTGGCTTTGTTCAACAACAACCTTTTCAGCAAAGGCGCCGCAGGCCATCGCTTGGTGAAGCACTCCGCCTTCGGCAGTTTTTAAGGGGCCGTGGTCGCCGTTGTAGCTGGTTTCGCAGATGGTTGGCGATCCCGCCGCACAGCTGGTGCATTCACCGCAGGCCCGGATCAGGGTTACGACCACCCGATCCCCAATGGCCAGACCGCTGACAGAGGCCCCGATGTCGGTGATCGTGCCGGCCGCTTCGTGGCCGTAAACTGCAGGCAGAGTGCCGCCCCATGCGCCCGCAGCATATGCGATATCTGAATGACACACTGCCACCGCTCCAAGCGAAACTTCGACTTCGCTGCCATTTGGTGCGCGCAGATCGACTGTTTCAATGCGCAGCGGTTCGTCAAAGCTGTGGCATACAGCGGCTTTGATCTGGGACATGGGTCTCTCCTTGATTTTTGACCAGTTTGTCCAGCTTTATCCGCAGCGCAAGTCCGAAAACGTCATTGTCGGGTCGGTGACGTCAGGTTTTACAAAAGGTTTCGCAAACGGGTAAAGATGATCAGGCAGGCAATCACCATGAACGCGGCAAGCATAAAGGGTGCGCCGGGGAAATAAACCGGCATGCTGGGCCTTGAAAACAGCGATAAAAGGCTGGTCATCACCAGCGGCGTCACAATCATCGCCACCGCATGAAGGCTGCTGAGCACACCTTGTAAGGCCCCTTGCATATCGTCTGATATTCTACGTGACATGATGGCCTGCAAGGCCGGCTGGCTGAGCACGCCAAGCGAGGCAATCGGGGTCATTGCCATCAGCATCATCCCGTTGCTGACAAAAGCGATAAAACTCATCGCAAAGATTTCAAATCCGAATCCAAGGATTACAGTGTTGCGCTCACCCAAATATGTTATTGCAGGACGCACCAGAACGCCTTGTACGATGGCAAAACAAAGCCCGTAAATGGTCAGTGAAATACCGATCATGCGCGGCGACCACTCAAAGCGCTCGGCGGTAAAAAATGGCCATACAGATGGGTAAACTGCTGTGCCAATTGCATAAATCAAAAGCACGATCAACAGAGCTTTTAGACCGGAAAAAGCACCAATTGTTTTCATCGCACCCAATGGGTTTGCTTTTTGCCAGCTAAATTTGCGGCGCATCTGATCGGTGACAGTTTCAGGCAGCACAATAAATCCGATCAGAGAATTGAGGGCGGCCAATGCAGCAGCGGCATAAAATGGCGCCCGGTGGCCCAATTCGCCAAGCAAACCGCCCAGGACTGGCCCAAGGACAAATCCAAGTCCAAAGCCCGCACCGATCAAGCCGAACCGTGCGGCCTTTTCCTCGGGTTTGGAAATATCGGCCATATAGGCTGATGCGGTGGCATTGGTCGCAGCCGTGATGCCGCCGATCACCCTGCCGATGAGCAAAAGCCAAATACTTTGTGCCAGCGCCATTACCAAATAGTAACCGACCATAACCGTTAAAGACAAAAGCAAAACAGGTTTGCGGCCGGACTGATCGGATAATGTTCCAAGAATTGGGCTGAAAATGAACTGCATGACGGCAAATAAAGACGACAGGACGCCGCCCCAGACGGCAGCTTCGGCAACAGAGGTGTTTGGCAGTACGTCAAGCAAAAGGTCTGGCAAGACCGGAATAATCAACCCGATGCCCATCGCGTCGATTACAACGGTCATTACAATGAAAAAAACAGTTGATTTTCGAACCCTTGCGGGGGTTTTCTGAGTGCTTGTCATGCTAGGATGCCTTTGCCGTTCTGTTATTCACACTGGCCAACGGAACGGAAAAAATCGGTCAAAACCTGAGCATATTCGGCAGGCTGCTCAACGCAGGGAAGATGACCGGCTTTGCGGATAAGATGAAATTGTGAGCCGGGAATTAAATCAGTCGTTTCGCGCACCATATCAGGTGGTGTTGAGCCATCTTCTGCCCCTGCGATGCCAAGCGCCGGAAGTCGCAAGCCAGAGGTCGAAGTGAAAAAATCAGTGCCCGAGATTGCGGCGCTGCAGCCTAGATATCCTGCTGCCGGTTGTCGCACCAACATATTGCGCCAAAGCTGCAAATCACTGCTGGATTGGAATTTTTTGCTAAACCAGCGTTCAAGAGTGCTGTCTGCCAAAGCGTCAATGCCGCCGGCTTTCACCGCTGCGATACGTTCATCCCACATAGAGGGTTGGCCAATTTTTGCCGCCGTATTGGACAGCACCAACGCGCGCACAATATCCAGACGCTTGACTGCCAGACCTTGGGCAATCATGCCGCCAATGGACAGGCCGACAAAAATACAATCCTTGACCCCGAGATAATCCAGCAGGGCTTCGGTGTCGCGCACCAAGCTGCCCATAGAGTAGGGCCCAGCTGGGCATTCAGAAAGTCCATGCCCGCGTTTGTCAAAGCGAATTATCCGCAATGATTTTGGCAAGAGCGGCAAAATTGGGTCCCAAAGCCGCAAATCTGTGCCAAGCGAATTGGCAAACACCACAGGTTGGCCGCTGGGGTCGCCATCAATGCGATAGTGCAGTTTGATATGTCCCAAATCAGCGTAATGCAAAGTCTTGCCCCTTTCGGGTTTAAGGGCCTTTTTTCAAAACCGGCGCCGTCATTTTTCCAAACGCCTGCTGCCACATGTGTGTGCGATTGGCAATGAATGCAAATGATTTGCCTCAGATTTTGGCAAAATTATGCTTGGTTTGATTAGCCTTTGGTTTTCAATGCCCGGGCAAACATCTCGGCCTCAACGTTTCCGCCCGAAGCCACTGCAATCACTGTATCGGACGCAATGCTATTGCCATGAAAAAGCGCCGCTGCCAAAGCCACTGCGCCGCCGGGTTCGATGACGATTTTCAACCGCTCAAAAGCGATAGCCATTGCCCGCAAGGTTTCATCTTCGCTGACCACTAGGCCGGCGCCGCAGTGCTGTTGAAGGATCGGAAAAGTAATCTCGCCCGGGGTTGGGGTTACGATCGCATCACAAATGCTGCCGGTTTTCGCGTCATTGGCAACCCGCGTGCCAGCCGCCAGCGAGCGGGCGGTATCGTCAAAGCCTTCCGGTTCGACTGTCCGCACTGTCATATCAGGGGCGTGTTTGGATAAGGCCACCGCAATACCGCTGGAAAGCCCGCCGCCGCCACAACACACGAGCACCTCGGCGGCCCCGACATCAAGATCACGCGATTGCTGAGCTATCTCAAGCCCGGTGGTGCCTTGTCCGGCAATCACTTGCGGCTCGTCGTATGGTTTGATCAATCTTAACCCGCGCTCGGCGGCCAAACCTTCGGCGATCTCCTCGCGGCTTTCTTTGGCGCGATCATAAAGCACAACTTCGGCGCCGTAAGCGCGGGTATTGGCCAATTTTAACTCTGGGGCGTCGCTTGGCATTATAATTACTGCCGGTGCGTCGTGCTGCTGTGCTGCCAGTGCAATCCCTTGTGCATGGTTGCCTGAAGAAAAGGCCAAAATGCCTTTCTCGCGCACCTCATCGGGCAGGGCGGAAATTGAAGCACAGGCGCCGCGGTATTTAAAGCTGCCCGTATGCTGCAAGCATTCGGCTTTGATATAAAGTCGCCGGCCGGCCATATCATCCATAAATGGTGAATGAAGCAACGGTGTCCGACGGGCTTTGCCGAGCAGCCGAATAGCCGCTGCGTGAATCATTTCTAAGTTCATTTTTTCATCACCTTTATCCAACGGTGTAACGCTTCAAGCGCCTCCGGTTCATCCAGAAACGGAGTGTGACCGCGATCTGGTACTTCAGTCTTGATCATATCTGGATGTTTTTCAAACATTTTTTGCGATGTCTGGGCGGAAAGAAGATTTGAGTTGGCGCCGCGAAGCAGGCAAAGCGGTACGCCATCAAGGGCGTCAAACAGCGGCCATAAATCATGCGAGGGCTCTGTAAAGCTATGGCGCACCGCCTCGCGCAACTGGGGATCATAGCGCAGGCTTAATCCCCCGGCGCTTTGATCAAACATGTTTTTGACCTCTTGCATCCAGCGCGCGTGCGGCACGTTTTCAAAGCCAGGCATCTGTGCAGCGCGTGATTTGGCCGCGTCTGCCCAACTGCGGTCGGTGGGCGGCACACCCAAATAGTTGAATATACGCTTTAGATCTTTTGCGGCCAATTCTGGCCCCACATCGTTTAATGCCACGCCGAGCAGGCGTGATTTTGCCGTTGCCGCCATAAACATTGCAATCATTCCGCCGCGTGATGTGCCAAGCACCGCACAGCTCTCAAGCCCCAAATGATCAAGCAACTCGAGCGCATCTTGGGCTTCGCGTGGCACGCTATAGGTGGATATATCCTTTGCCCAGTCCGAACGTCCACGTCCGCGGTAGTCGAGCATGATCAACCGATGCCCGGATAAATGCGGGGCGACAAAACAAAAATCATCGCTGCAGCGGGTCAAACCTGCAAGACATAAGATCGGCAGGCCGCTGCCAGTATCACTGTAATACAGCGAAAGCCCATCTGAAGTGGTGAAATTACCCATTAGACGCCTGCCAAAGTCGGAATATCGGTTAAATCCTGCAAGGTGTGCTGGGCCGTCCATGGCAGTCTGTCCACCGGGTCACCAGAGCGGTTAACCCAAGCCGTGGTAAAGCCGTAACCGCTGGCAGCTGCGGCATCCCAGCCGTTTGATGATACAAAAAGCACTTGCTCTTTGGTGCAGCCAAAATGCGCGCCAACCATATCATAAACCCGGATATCGGGTTTAAATACGCTTATGCTTTGCACTGATAAAACCGCATCCAAACTATCGCTTAACCCGGCAGAGCGCACCGCTCCGTCAAGCATATCGGGTGAGCCGTTAGATAATATGGCAGTGTTAAAGCCGTTTGACTTTAGGCTGGCGAGCATTGCGGGAACCTCATCAAAGGCTTGTAATTCCCAATAAAGGCTCAAAAGCCGTTCGCGCAATTCAGCATCCTTTTGAAGTCCAAGAGCTTCAAGCGCAAAATCAAGTCCATTTTTGGTTACTGTCCAGAAATCAGTATGGGTGTCCGTAATGGCGCGCAGCCATGTGTACTGCAACTGTTTGGCGCGCCAGATTTCGGCAAGCTTTGGCCAATGGGCTGCAAAGTTTTCACGTCCGGGTTCCTGCGCCACATTGCGGGCCGCCGCCGCGACGTCAAAAAGCGTGCCGTAAGCGTCAAAAACACAGGTTGTAATGGCCATCACGCGTTCCTTTTTCCACATTCTGCCATGTTGTATATGATTGAAAAAGAAAAAGTTTTAAATATCTATTTGTAAATATGGTTGTGCAACCGGCCCGAAAACCGGGCGGCATATTGGCTTGGTGGTGATTGCATGAGGACGGCAAGGATGAGAGGTAAGCTTGCCGCGCAAACTGCCGGCTTGCTCCTGAGCGGTTGTAATGGCATTTAAGGCAAATAGATCGCCACGCATCGAGGGACCGATGACACACCCAAGCTTTACGCAAACGTTGCCTGTCTGGGGACGGATTGGCGTTTTATCCTTTGGCGGTCCAGCGGCGCAAATTGCTTTGATGCACCGCGAGATCGTTGAGGACCGAAACTGGATGAGCGAGCGCGAATATCTTAATGCGCTGGCGTTCTGCATGTTGTTGCCCGGCCCCGAAGCGATGCAACTGGCCACCTATTCCGGCTGGCGTTTACACGGCATCCGCGGCGGTTTGGCGGCTGGTTTGCTGTTTGTGCTGCCCGGGGCGGCTGTTATTTTAGCACTGGCGGCGGTTTATTTGCTTTATGGCGCAGTGCCGATACTGCAATCGGTTTTTTTGGGCATTAAGGCCGCAGTTCTGGTGATTGTTCTGCAAGCTTTGTTGCGGGTGTCAAAACGCAGTCTGACCCAGAAGCGCCATTGGTTGATTGCCGGACTGTCGTTTTTCGGGCTGTTTTGTCTTAACCTGCCTTTTCCGTTGGTCATCCTTTTGGCGGGGGTCTACGGGTTTTGGTCTGCCAGTTTGCAAACTGCCCCGATCAGACAAAGCAAAGTTGATGTCTCGCCCATCAGCAGCCTGGCAACTATTGCCCTGTGGCTTGTGATTTGGTGGGCGCCTATATGGGTGGTTGGCAGCTATTCAGGAAACGAAGTTTTGGCCGAGATTGGCCTCTTTTTTTCCAAATTGGCTACAGTGACCTTTGGCGGGGCCTATGCGGTGCTGGCCTATATGGCGCAGGACACGGTGGAGGCGAAGCACTGGCTGAGTGCAACAGAAATGATGGATGGCTTGGGGTTGGCTGAAACAACCCCCGGGCCGTTGATTTTGGTGACCGAGTTTGTCGGCTTTCTAGCCGGTGCTCGGGCCAGTGGCGAGCTTGACTTGGGCGCTGGGCTTATGGCCGCAGGCATGACGCTTTGGGCGACCTTTGCACCCTGCTTTTTATGGGTGTTTACAGGCGCGCCTTACATCGAATGGATTGCATCGAAACGCCGCCTGAGCGCGGCACTTGCAGCCATATCGGCCGCTGTGGTCGGGGTGATTTTGAATCTGTCGATCTGGTTTGCACTGCATGTGCTTTTTGCCGATGTACAAAGGCAAAGCTGGGGGCCATTGGCGGTTTGGTGGCCGGATACGGGCATGATTAACCCATTGGCTTTGACATTGGCGGCGGCGGCCGTATTACTGCTTTGGGGTGAAAGAGGTGTTCTTTTGACGCTTGCGATTTGCTCAGTCTTGGGGCTGGCTTCTGGTTTTTCTTTTGCGCCATTTGGCTGAAATGACTGCGCTTTTTCAGCTGATTTTTGCACTGTTGCGATACTGCCGCAATACCGACGTGAAACAGATGTGACGTTTTGCTGATTTAAGGGGCCAGTAAAACAGCCCCGCTACGGCCACCGCGCTCGATCTGTTCATGCGCTTTGACACAGTCTTGCAAGGGATAAATCTTATGCACAGCCGGGCTGAGCGCCCCATCTGCAAAGGCATCATGTAGCTTGGTAATGGCCAATGAACGCTGCTCTGGCCTTAAAATATAGACCAGAACAATATCAACAGTAATGGCTTTGAACAAATAGGGCCCGAACGGAAAGACAGGGTTCATTTCAAGCGCTGATCCATAGGCGGCAATGGTGCCGCTGGGCCGCATAACACGCCCTAACAGACCTGCATTTAGGCCAAATTCCACTTCGACCGCGCGATCTATGCCATTGGGATCAATAGCAGAAATCTGCTTTGCCAGATCGGGTGCGCTGTAATCTAGCACATGATCCGCGCCTGCGTCTTTCACACGATCAAAGCTGCCTGGGGATGCGGTGGCAATCACCCGCGCGCCGCCCCATTTGGCCAATTGAATCGCATTATGCGCCACCGATCCGGCGCCGCCCGAGATCAAAACGCTCTGGCCCTCAACCGCGCCCCCGCCAAAGACACAATGCGCCGCTGTCAAGCCCGGGATGCCTAATGTCGCGCCGCTTTCAAATTCCATGGTGCTTGGCATTTCAACGGCTTGATCGGCCGGCAAGGCAATATATTCGGCTGCAGTGCCTAAAGCCCGCCCCCATTGTCCGTTCCAGATCCAAACCCGCTGGCCAATACGTTTTTCCTCCACCCCCGCGCCCACAGCTTCGATGGTTCCAGCCCCGTCCGAATGTGGAATGACCATCTCATACGCAGGTTTGGTTACACCAGGACGCGAGCCAGCCCGCGATTTAACATCAGAAGGGTTCGCGCCTGAAAACTTAATTTTGACCAAAACTTCGCCAGCTTGCGGCAAAGGGTTTGAACAGTGCTCTAGACTTAGCACCTGGCTTGCTGCACCAAACCTACGATAAACAACTGCGCGCATATTAACCTGTTGATTTTCTTATCTTGTTTTCTTACGCAAGCGGATGATTACATCTACTGAACTAATCTCTGCCCCCTCGGGAGCCAACGGAAGTTCTTTGATCTTTAACTGATCTGCGGGCGCATCGGTCAGTCTACCCTCGTCTTCCCAGTAAAAATGAGGGTGATCATGCGTATTTGTGTCAAAATAGCTTTTTGAGCCATCTACCGTCACTTCTTGCATCAAGCCGCTGTCACAAAATACACGCAAAGTGTTGTAAACTGTCGCTAAAGACACCTTATTGCCCAAGTGCTGGACGTTTTCATAAAGGCTCTCGGCGGTCACATGGCGATGGTGTCCGTCCCCGATAAGCGCTTCTGCGAGTGTCAACCTTTGACGCGTTGGACGCAGGTTGGCTTTCGAGAGCCAGCAGCTTGCTTTTAGGGTTGAGGCTGAAGTCATGGCTTTTCCCGGTTGCGACGAGAGTAGTTTATCGCCAATCATGAAGGGATTTCAATGTTTTTTATCACTTCTGGCCGCAACGTCTCTAAGCGAGGCTTGCATGCCTGTTGGCCTCAATGATAGAGAAAACTGAATTTAGTGTTGGTTTTGTTCAAGGAGAGCGCCTAAATGGCTAATTTTCCCACCAGTTTTGACAAACAAGGCTTGCTGAAATGCGCAAGAGGGGAATTATTCGGCCCCGGAAATGCCCAGCTTCCCGAGCCTCCAATGTTGATGATGGATCGCATCACCGAAATCAGCCAAGATGGTGGGGAGCATGGAAAAGGCCATGTCATTGCCGAGTTTGACTTAAATCCGGACCTTTGGTTTTTTGAGTGCCATTTTCCCGGCAACCCAATTATGCCAGGATGCTTGGGTTTAGATGGCTTATGGCAACTGACCGGCTTTAATCTTGGTTGGCGGGGCTGGCAAGGCCGTGGATATGCTTTGGGCGTCGGCGAAGTTAAATTGACAGGTATGGTTCGTCCGGACCGCAAGATGCTAAAATACTTTGTCAATTTTTCCAAAGCCATTCAAACCCGCCGGTTGACCATGGGGGTAGCGGACGGCCGGG
This sequence comes from Paracoccaceae bacterium, assembly GCA_902512685.1. Lineage (GTDB taxonomy): Bacteria > Pseudomonadota > Alphaproteobacteria > Rhodobacterales > Rhodobacteraceae > CABZJG01. The sequence continues at coordinate 78,467 of CABXKH010000002.1, forward strand.
TTGAGGCCGATGGCGAAACCATTTATCAAGTAAAAGACATGAAGGTTGCTTTGTCTGAAAGCTAAATCAGACCTTTGCATATTTTAAGGAGTGCGCCAATGCGCCGAGTGGTCGTCACAGGACTAGGGATCGTTTCCTCTATTGGAAATAATGCGACAGAAGTACTTTCCAGCCTCAAAGCGGGAAAGTCTGGCATTAATGCCAATGCAGACATGCAAGAGCACGGCTTTCGCAGTCAGGTTGCCGGTTCGGTTGATCTGGACATTCGCGAGCATGTTGACAAGCGGGTCTTACGGTTCATGGGGCCGGGGGCAGCCTATGCTTTTATTTCGATGGAACAGGCAATTGCTGATGCTGGGTTGGAGGAAAGTGATATTTCCAATCCCCGTACTGGATTGGTTGCCGGTTCTGGCGGGCCATCAACAAGTGCAATGTTGGCCGCGCATCAGGTTGTTCTAAAATCGGGCGCTCCGAAACGTATTGGACCTTTTGCTGTGCCAAAGTGTATGTCCTCGACGATTTCAGCAAATCTATCTACCGCCTATAAAATCAAAGGGATCAATTACTCGATTACCTCTGCCTGCTCTACATCGCTGCATTGTATCGGAAATGCTGCGGAACAAATCATGCTAGGCAAGCAAGATGTGATGTTTGCGGGTGGCGGAGAGGAGCTGGATTGGACCTTATCCTGTCTTTTCGATGCTATGGGCGCAATGTCGAGTAAATATAATGATACACCTCAGCGCGCATCGCGGGCCTTTGACAGGGATCGTGATGGCTTTGTCATTTCTGGCGGGGGCGGCATCATCGTACTTGAAGAGCTTGAGCATGCTAAGGCACGAGGCGCAAAAATCTATGCGGAAATTACTGGATATGGTGCAACATCAGATGGCCATGATATGGTTGCGCCCTCTGGGGAAGGCGGTGAACGCGCGATGCGTACCGCATTAAGTGGCCTGCCTGATGAGCGCCATGTTGGTTATATTAACGCTCACGGCACATCGACCCCGGTTGGAGATGTAGGCGAAATTGAGGCAGTTCGCCGCGTATTTGATACGGGCATTGCCCCTTTGGTCAGTTCCACAAAATCGATGACCGGCCATAGTCAAGGGGCAACCGGCGCACAAGAAGCGATTTATTGCCTTTTGATGCTTGAAAATGATTTTATTGCACCCTCGATTAACGTCGAAAATTTGGATCCTGCATTGCGGCCTTCGGAAATTGCGACCAGTTTGGTTGAACAAGCCAATTTAGATACTGTTATGACCAATAGTTTTGGCTTTGGCGGCACCAATGGATCAATGTTGTTGTCAAAATACCGAGGATAACCAAAGGAACACAAAGCCATGACCGGACAGTTAGCAGGCAAACGTGGTTTGATTATGGGGGTGGCCAACGAGCGTTCAATCGCTTGGGGTATCGCCAAATCCATGTATGAAGCAGGCGCTGAGTTAGCATTTACCTATCAGGGTGAAGCCTTTGGCAAAAGACTTGCCCCACTGGCAGCGTCAGTCGGGTCAGATTTCATGGTAGATGTCGATGTGACAGACGATGCTTCTTTACAGACGGCTTTTGATCAACTTGAAGATCGCTGGCCTACGATTGATTTTTTGGTGCATGCGATCGCCTATTCAGACAAAAGTGAATTGACCGGCCGGTTCATTAACACTAGTCGGGAAAACTTCAAAAACTCTCTCGATATCTCAGCCTATTCCTTTGTCGAGGTTGCTCGGCGGGCCTATCCGCTAATGAAGGAAAGCGGAGGCACTTTGCTAACATTAAGCTATCAAGGCTCAAATCGAGTAACGCCATTTTACAATGTGATGGGCGTGGCCAAAGCGGCCCTTGAAGCGACCACAAGGTATCTTGCAAACGACTTGGGCCAAGATGGAATTCGGGTCAACGCAATCTCACCCGGTCCAATGAAAACGCTGGCGGGCGCTGCAATCGGCGGAGCCCGCAAGACTTATAAGTTCACTGATCAAAACGCGCCTTTGGGATCAAACGCAACCCTCGAAGCGGTCGGCGGTACGGCGGTCTATCTGGCCTCAGAAGCAGGCGCCTTTACAACCGGAGAAATCATCCGGGTCGACGGCGGGGTTCATATTTTGGGAATGCCACAAGCGGACAACCTTTGAAGTGCTGTATTTTTTAAACTTCAAAACCATTGACCAGGCTCGATTAAGCCCAAGTCAAGCAATTGGCTTGATTGCCATTTAAAAGGGGTTGAATGCTCCCAGGATAGATCTTTGATTTCCGACTTGGGGTCTGGGTTGTTCATCAAAGCTTTGGCCGCGCTAAACGAAATGATCGCAGCCGTGAGGTTGTTGTGCCAGCGGCAAGCATAGGTGTTATATTCTTGGTTATTAAAGGTGTAATTTTTGGATATGTTGAGCCCCTTACTTGCTTTGAAAATAGAAATGCGATCAATTTTTCTTTGACTGTAAGGAACATACTCCTCAAAGCGCCAACGTAGCCCACCAAAAAAATCAAGCTGGCGATCCATTGGTTGGTGGGTCTTTGGGTCAACTCGAGCCGTGGCAAAATAGCCGGCTTTGTCGAGCTGAGCCTTATTTCTTGAAATCACTTCTCCACTGGTCAATGGATCTTTGGAATATATATCTACTACGTAAGTTAGCATGGCTTCGCGGCGCTCTTCGCTGTGAAAGTTCAATAATTCTGCAACAGAACGAGTTTCGCAAAATGGAAAAAAGAGATATTCGGCATTGTAACAAAAATAGATCCATTGATTTGAAGTTAAGGTGCTGATTTTATTAATTATAGTGCTTACATCTGGCGCATTGAATAGATCAACATAGACAGAGACTATTCTATCTTGAACCTCAGTGGGCAGTGCTGGCATTGATTTGGAAAAGATAATGGTTTTCATAAAACCCAATTTTGTATGGTGTAAAATAGTTGATGCAAGCTCTACTTCGTCCTCAGCAAAAATTAGGGCGATTGGACCTTTTTTAAGGTGATGTTTTCCTGATTTGAAAAAATGATCAAGGTTTGCATAATCCATAAATAAACACTCAATTTGGGGTTTTCTAAATGAAAATTAAAAACAATTCATTGCAAGTTTATTTGAACCTAGTGTATCCGGCAATAAATTTCTATAAACTGGACCGTTTCTCATGAGCACGTCAAAAAAAGTATTTGTGAAGACATACGGCTGTCAAATGAATGTTTATGACAGTGAGCGCATGGTCGAGGCATTGGGCAGCAATGGGTATGAGCAAACGGCAACGCCTGAAGAGGCTGATATGATTTTGTTGAATACCTGCCATATTAGGGAAAAAGCGGCAGAAAAGGTATATTCGGAACTGGGCCGGTTCAAAGAGCTTAAAGTTGAAAAACCCAATCTTAAAATTGGTGTGGCCGGATGCGTTGCGCAGGCAGAGGGTGAAGAAATAATGCGCCGTCAGCCGTTGGTGGATTTGGTGGTTGGACCGCAGAGCTATCACCGTTTACCTGAACTTGAATCAAAACTGGAAAACGGCGGCAAATCAATCGAGACAGATTTTCCAGAAGAAGATAAATTCACGGTTCTCAAAAACCGCCCCACAGGCAAGCGTGCACCCAGTGCTTTTTTGACTGTTCAAGAGGGCTGCGATAAATTTTGTGCTTTTTGTGTAGTGCCATACACACGCGGCGCAGAAGTATCACGGCCGGCCGAACAAATTTTATCTGAAGCAAGAAACTTGGTTGAACGCGGTGTACGCGAAATCACTTTGTTGGGGCAGAATGTGAATGCCTATCATGGTGTTGGGATTACAGGAAAAGAATGGACATTGGCCCGCCTCATCTGGGAGCTTAATTACATAGATGGGTTGCATCGCATTCGTTTTACGACCAGCCATCCCAATGACATGGCGGATGATTTGATTGAAGCACATGCAAGCTGCACCAAGCTGATGCCGTATTTGCATCTGCCAGTGCAGTCAGGATCAAATAAAATTCTTAAACGTATGAACCGGTCACATACTGCCGAGAGTTATCTAAAACTGATTGAAAAAATTCGTGCGGCAAGGCCGGATATTTTACTGTCGGGTGATTTCATAGTTGGCTTTCCCGAAGAGACTGAAGAAGATTTTGAAGATACGATCAATTTGATCAAAGAGGTCAAATATGGTCAGGCCTTTTCCTTCAAATACTCCACGCGCCCAGGGACGCCCGCCGCAGAGCGCGCGCAAATCCCAGAGAGTTTGAAAACTGAAAGGCTTCATCGATTACAAGATCTAATTGCGGCGCAGCAGCGTGAAATACAGGATCAGATGGTTGGGCGTACAGTTCGAGTGCTGTTTGAAAAAAAAGGCCGTTTTGCCGGTCAGATGGTGGGCAAGTCAGAATACTTGCATGCTGTTCATGTGACATCAGAAAATGTGGCAATTGGTTCTTTGGAGTCAGTACGAATCACGAAAAGTAAATCAAATTCATTAACTGGAGAGCTGATTTGATCACGAGTTCTGTGATTTTGTTTTTCTGATTGGGTTTCATTACCTCTTTCTGACGTGCACAAAGAACGAATTTGGACCATATTGTTGATCCATGCTTTGCAATACTGCTAAATTACGCGAAAAATCAAAGGTATTAAAAAAATCATTTACGTATATAAAATAATTCGATAGTATAGGATTTATTATTTTATTTAAAATGCAGATTGATTTCTTACGATGCGATTTCTTAAAGTTATCACCTTGATATTTGCCTGTCCTAAGGGCGCTTTATTTTGCGCGCTTCTGGGGACTATAAACTTCGCGCATGGCGCATTCGCTCAACAGAGTTACGTGCCAGGGATTTGGGTTGACCCTGACGGATGTCAGCACTGGGTTATGGACGATGGGATCGAAGGGTATATGACGCCACATGTGACCAGAGACGGTCGGCCAGTTTGTGAAAAAAGTCTTTATGCGCTGAGTTCGCTGGCGACCAACTCTTCAGAACCAATAGTGCAAGATTAACGTCTACTTCTAAGCACAAGCTTAGAAATTTTTTTAGATCTGCTCAGAATTTTCAATTTATTATTGCTGGACATACAGATAGCCGAGCTTCGGAAATTTACAACATGCGACTGTCTAAATCGCGCGCATCGGCTGTTGCATCAATTGGAAGATCGGTTGGAGCAAAAATCTTAGCAGTCCAAGCCTTTGGGGAAACGCAACCGAAAATGTCTAATGCGACAGCTGCTGGCATGGCAAAAAATCGCCGCGTAGAAATTATGTGTGTGTCCTAGAATGATGTCAAATATTCACCTTACCAAGTTTTTTTGCTGTTATCCCTTTGTTTTTTGATTGGCTGTGAAAGCGGAGAGATGGGGGCAGGCATCCAGGATAAAGGTAGAGATGGTGGGATCGACTCAAAAAACTTGAAACACCTAAAGGCCGGTATCTGGATTGATCCAAATGGTTGCCAGCATTGGATCATAGATGATGGCGTAGAGGGCTATCTATCACAGCGTTTATTACGAAATGGAAAACCACTTTGTATGGACACTTTTACGCCTAATGTAGCAATTGGAGGTTTTAAGGACGGCGAGAGCTTTCTAGGCGACTTACTTTAGAGATAAGTCCAATTTATCTGAAGGTTAATTTTCGGTCTGGTTTTGAGTTTTCGTAATTATTTCTTGGACCATAAGCTTGCTTTTTTGACCGATGCTTGACACCATGGGTGTAATTACAGGCAGGAGTACCATGTGGCGCTAAGTTCGCTAAACCACCCGATCGAAAATGACATCCCTTCGCAAGTATTGATTGATTTTCCCGACAATCGTCTAATGATTGATCTGTGCGGTGAGTTTGATCGAAATCTAACCGCGATAGAAAACAAACTTTCAATACAGCTTATACGTCGCGGCAATCAAATTGCAATTATTGGCGCTGAGGAAAACCGCCAAGACGCGGTGTCGGTCTTGCAAGGGCTTTACCAACGACTTGAAATGGGGCGTTCCGTAGAGTTGGAAGATGTAGACCGTGAACTGCGAATGGGATCTGCATCACAAAATTCCGAGGCAATGCAAAAGAATCAAAAAGAGATGTTCTCATCTGACCGAGTTGAACTCAAGACACGTAAAAAGTCTGTTGAGCCACGCACTGATGCACAAAAAGCTTATGTGCGCTCTATGCTGGCACATGAGCTTGCCTTCGGGATAGGCCCTGCGGGGACCGGTAAAACATATTTAGCGGTGGCCGTTGCTGTATCTAAGTTCATTACAGGAGAGGTGGACCGGATTGTTCTAAGCCGACCTGCTGTGGAAGCTGGTGAGAAGCTGGGCTATTTGCCGGGCGATATGAAAGATAAAGTCGATCCCTATATGCAACCGCTCTATGATGCCTTGAATGATTTCTTGCCTGGCAAGCAATTGGCAAAGCTTATCGAAGAAAAGCGTATAGAAATTGCACCTTTGGCTTTCATGCGTGGACGTACGTTATCCCACGCTTTTGTGGTCTTAGATGAGGCACAGAACGCGACATCAATGCAGATGAAAATGTTTCTCACAAGATTGGGTGAGGGTTCGCGGATGGTTATCACCGGTGATAGAACGCAAATAGATCTACCACGCGGAGTGAACTCTGGTTTAATCGATGCAGAGCATTTTTTAAGGCATCTTCCCAAAATAAGTTTCAATTATTTCACATCAAAGGATGTGGTAAGGCATCCTTTGGTTGCTGCGATCATTGATGCTTATGATAAGGGGGCGGACCGATAGACAATCGTCATAGATTGGGTGGATTAGGTGTGCGTGCAAAATGCCAGTTGAGATAGTTGTCGAAGACAAAAGATGGACTGATGTTGGGCTGGAGTCGCTTTGCACCCTTGCTGTTGAGGCAGTTTTGAACACTTTAGATATGAACCCGACGTTATTTACTGTCGAGATACTAGCCTGTGATGATGCACGGATAGCCGATCTAAACCGGGATTTTCGTGGCCAAACTAAGCCAACAAATGTTTTAAGCTGGCCATCGGTCGAGCGCGCTGCACCTAAAGATGGTGATACCCCGATTTTTCCGTGTTTAAAGAGGGATGCGGAGTTGGGCGATATCGCAATATCTTATGATACCTGTGCTCGTGAGGCCGACCAAGCCGGCAAACCTTTTGCCGATCACCTATTACATCTTATTGTTCATGCAACCTTGCATTTACTTGGATATGACCATCAGCGTGACCAAGATGCCACGTTAATGGAAAGAATTGAGGTTATGACACTTGGCAAACTAGGGGTGGATAACCCATATTGGTGCTAAGGGCGGACTGCGTCTTTATTTTGGACAGGATAAATGGGCGACATTGACGGATCCTCTAGAGCAGCGCAAAGCGCGCAGCTCAACGAGCAAGACAGATCATTTTGGCAACGAACGATAGATTGGGTATTTGCCAAAAATCGAAATGTGCAAAACACCAATGCAGATGGCGGCCTAGCGCCTATGTCAGAGCCAAGCAACCAGCGCGGCATGATCAATTTGCGTCGCTTACAGGTCGAAGATGTTGCGATCCCTAAAGCGGAAATTGTAGCGGTTTCGGAAAGCATTTCAAAAGAAGAGCTGGTTACAGTTTTCCGCGATAGTGGCCTGACACGAATACCTGTTTATTCGGGGACATTAGATACCCCGGTTGGAATGGCTCACCTGAAAGATTTTGCACTGAAATATGGGTTTCAAGAGGAAGGTGAAAGCTTTGATCTGGCGCCTATGTTGCGCCCCCTGTTGTTTGTACCTTTGTCGATGCCAATTGGTGTTTTGCTAGCCAAGATGCAAACCGAGCGACGACATATGGCTTTGGTTGTTGACGAATACGGCGGCGTTGATGGCTTGGTCACAATCGAAGATCTGATCGAGCAAGTGGTGGGCGAGATTGAAGACGAGCATGATTCTGGCGAGGATACCTTTTGGACAATGGAAAAAGCCGATCAGTATCTGGCTCTAGCTAAAACACCACTTGAGGACTTTTCCTCTTTTACCCAGATAGATCTTACACAAGGCAAAGATATTGATGCTGAGGAAGTAGAAACATTGGGGGGCTTGGTCTTTATGCTGGCGGGTCGGGTTCCAGTGCGAGGTGAGGTAATTCAACACCCTCAAGGCGCTGAATTTGAGGTGGTCGACGCCGATCCGCGCCGAATTAAGCGGTTACGCGTAAGATTACACGGTTTAACTAAGGCAGCAGAATAAAGCCGTGGCCGTGGTCCGAACGTTTGCAAGAAACCATCTTTGGTCCGTATTATGTTTGTTAGGGTTAGTTATTTCGACCGGGCACGCACCTTTTTCGCTGTGGCCGGTTTCCTTAATTTGCTTATCGCTGGCTTTTGGGCTTCATGAGGCTCACGAAAGTCGAAAACCTTCTTTAAAAAGCTCTTTCAAAAATGGCTGGTGGCTGGGATTTGGATTTTTTCTAGGGACCTTGAATTGGCTTGTTGAACCCTTTTTAGTGGATATCGCAACGCATGGATGGATGGCGCCATTTGCTGTGGTATTGGTGTCGGGGGGATTGGCGCTGTTTTGGGGAGCCGGAATGTCCCTTGGGCATATCCTGGGCGGTAAATTGGGCTGCGTCATTGGCCTAGGTCTTTGTGAAGTTGCGCGTGGATACCTGTTCACCGGTTTTCCATGGGGTCTTTTAGGTTATATTTGGATTGATACTCCAGTCGCGCATCTTGCCAGTTATTTTGGCGCGTATGGGCTTACTGCTATCACGTTTGGGTTTTGCGCACTTCTCGCACAGAGTTTTTATGTTCGCCGCAAAATTATGGGTCTGGGGTTTCTTTTTCTGGTGCTCCTAGCGGTCTGGATTTTTGGCAACAGTGTTCGCCCTACTTATTCAGCACCTGAAAATGCTACAGTTATCCGCTTGGTACAACCTAATGCCCCGCAGGACAAAAAGTTCGATCCTAAGTTTGCAATGGATTATTTCCAAAGGATGCTTAATTTTTCTCAGCAGGCGCCACAGCCAGATTTGATTGTCTGGCCCGAGACATCGTTGCCCATAGCATATAAGTTTGCAGCAGATTTAATCCTTCAGATAAAGGAGGCATCTCAAGGTGTTCCGGTTTTAGTTGGAGCGCTGCGCGCAAAAGACGATAAAATATTTAACTCGCTTATTTTAATTGATCCGAAAAAGGATACCAAAATAATTTATGACAAATATCACCTTGTTCCCTTCGGTGAGTATTTACCATTTGAAAACGTTCTGGCCAAAATTGGTCTTGGGTTTAGTTCAGAACTTTTTGGCACTGGCTTTCAACATGGGCCTGGTCCCAAGGTTGTGAACCTGCCTAATGTGGGAAAGATTTTACCGCTGATATGTTACGAGGCTGTGTTCCCTCAGGATGTCTCAGCAATGCCGCAACGCGCGGATGTAATTGTTCAGGTCACAAACGACGCTTGGTTTGGACAGTTTTCGGGCCCTTATCAGCATCTGGCACAAGCGCAAATGCGAAGTATCGAACAGGGACTTCCAATGGTTCGGGTGGCCAATACTGGCGTTTCGGGCTTGATTGATCCAAATGGCCGCATTGTTGAAAAACTGCAATTGGGTGAAACGGGATATATTGATGTGGTATTGCCTGTTGGTGAATTTTCCACGCTTTACAGTCGTTATGGAAACTGGACCGTCGTTATTCTTTTCATGGCTCTTGGCATTGGCAACATTATTTTGCGCAATAGGCATTGACGGCAGTGGACTACAAGACTAATCCAGATGGATTGCATCACAACGGCTTCCTGGCGTGATGCCTAATTAATAATGGAGCATTTAAATGACTCGAGATACTTTTGTTTTTACTTCTGAATCTGTTTCAGAGGGACACCCAGATAAAGTCTGTGATCGCATTTCTGACGCTGTTCTGGACGCATTTATCGCTGAAGAACCCGAGGCGCGAGTGGCATGCGAGACCTTTGCTACGACCAACCGGGTGGTTATTGGTGGTGAGGTAGGATTATCTGACAAAGCCACGCTAAGTAAATTTATGGGGCGAATTGATAGTATTGCCCGCACTTGCATAAAAGATATTGGTTATGAGCAAGAGAAATTCCATCACCAAACTGTAGAAGTGACCAACCTACTGCACGAGCAGTCCGCACATATTGCACAGGGGGTTAATGCCCGCGATAACAAAGATGAAGGGGCCGGTGATCAAGGCATCATGTTTGGTTATGCAACCCGCGAAACTCCCGAGTTAATGCCAGCCCCGATTCAATATAGCCACGCTATCTTGCACCGTTTGGCAGAAGTGCGCAAGTCTGGCGCCGAGCCCACCTTGGGGCCGGATGCCAAATCGCAGCTTTCAATGCGTTATGAAAATGGCAAACCGGTTGCTGTGACATCGCTCGTCCTCTCCACGCAGCATCTTGATGAAACAATGACTTCTGAGGATGTGCGCGACGTTGTTGAGCCTTACATTCGAGAAATTCTTCCGCAGGAATGGATTTCTAACGAGACGAAATGGCATGTCAATCCAACTGGAAAGTTTGTCATCGGGGGTCCGGATGGGGATGCGGGGCTTACCGGGCGCAAAATTATTGTTGATACATATGGAGGCGCAGCGCCACACGGCGGCGGTGCATTCTCAGGCAAAGATCCGACGAAAGTTGATCGATCTGCGGCCTACGCTGCGCGCTATTTGGCCAAAAATGTAGTTGCGGCTGGCTTGGCAGATAAATGCACGATCCAATTGAGTTACGCCATTGGAGTTGCAAAACCCTTGTCAATTTATGCCGATACCTTTGGGACCAGTGCCATTGCCCCTGATGTAATCGAACGTGCAATCGCACTGTGTTTGGATCTTAGCCCCCGAGGCATTCGCGAACATCTTGGTTTGAACAAACCAATTTATCAACGTACAGCTGCCTATGGCCATTTTGGTCGTGCACCAGAGGCTGATGGAGGCTTTAGCTGGGAAAAAACTGATTTGGTTGAAGCTTTGCAAAATGCCATTTAGATGTTTTGACTTTACTTCAGTGATCTCAGTTTGAAATGAAAAGCCCACCCTGTTTTAAGAGGTGGGCTTTTTTCTAGTGGCTGGTAAAACTTAGACGAATTCACCCATATCAAAGTTTAAGTGTTTGGCGACGGTAAAGATATCTTTGTCTCCGCGACCACACATGTTCATACATATAATGTGATCTTGCGGCAGCGTTGGGGCAATTTTCATCACATGGGCCAAGGCATGGCTTGGTTCAAGGGCTGGTATGATCCCTTCTTGTGTGCAGCACAACTGAAAAGCTTCCAACGCTTCTTGGTCTGTGATCGACACATATTTCGCGCGCCCAATCTCATGCAACCAGGAATGCTCTGGCCCGATCCCGGGATAATCCAATCCCGCCGAAATCGAAAAGCCTTCCAGGATTTGACCATCATCATCTTGCAAAAGATAAGTGCGATTACCATGTAAAACACCCGGACGACCGCCGGTAAGTGAGGCGCAATGCTCCATTTTGTCATTGACACCTTTGCCGCCGGCTTCAACCCCGATGATTGACACTGTGTCGTCATTAAGAAAGGGATAAAATAACCCCATCGCATTAGAGCCGCCACCAATCGCAGCAATAATTGTATCCGGCAGACGGCCTTCAGCAGCCTGCATTTGCTCTTTGGCCTCTTTACCGATGATTGATTGAAAGTCACGCACCATAGCTGGATAGGGATGGGGACCGGCCACTGTCCCTATGCAATAAAATGTATCACGGACATTGGTCACCCAATCGCGCAACGCGTCATTCATTGCGTCTTTGAGTGTCCCTCTGCCGGATGTTACGGGTATAACCTCGGCGCCCAAAAGCCGCATCCGAAACACATTAGGAGCCTGCCGTTCGACATCATGTGCTCCCATGTATACTACGCATTTTAGGCCAAATTTAGCACAGACCGTTGCCGTGGCTACGCCGTGCTGGCCAGCGCCTGTTTCAGCGATGATCCTGTTCTTTCCCATTCTACGCGCAAGAATGATCTGGCCTAAGACATTATTGATTTTATGAGCGCCTGTGTGGTTTAACTCATCACGTTTCATATATATTTTTGCGCCATTTAAATGATTTGTGAGACGCTCGGCAAAGTAAAGGGGGCTAGGGCGGCCGACATAATGCGTCCAAAGGTCATGCATCTCGGCCCAAAAGCTATCGTCTGTTTTGGCCCGCTCATACTGCTCTTCCAGCGCTAAAATAAGTGGCATTAGGGTTTCCGAAACAAAGCGGCCACCGAAATCACCGAAACGACCATTTTCGTCAGGGCCGGTCATAAAGCTGTTGAACAGTTCATTGGGCATTGCGCCTCTCCCAGAAAACATATTTCTTATGATGTAGCTTTGTTCTCAGGGCGCGTAAAGTCGCGGACAAGATTTATTTACACTACCGCTAAACTATGGGTTTGTGCTGCCCTCACGAAATCAATTATTTTTTGTTTGTCTTTTTTTCCAGGACTGCTTTCCACTCCTGAGGACACATCCACTTGCTGCGCACCTGTCATTGTGATCGCTTGGGCGACATTCTCGGGATTTAACCCTCCTGCGAGCATCCATGGAACCGTCCATCGCCGCCCTTGAAGTAGTCTCCAATCGAATGTAAAGCCATTCCCACCCGGCAATTTAGCACCTTTTGCCGGTTTTGCATCAACCATTAATTGGTCTGCAACGCCTGCATAGATATCCAGATTTTTCAAATCTTCCGGTTCTGCAACGCCCACAGCTTTCATCACAGGTAGACCCGTTTTTTGTTTTATTTCAGTCACTCTTTGCGGTGTTTCATTGCCATGAAGCTGGATCATGTCAAGCGGCACTTCGGTGACTAGGCTGTCCAGAAAACTATCACTTGGGTTGACTGCCAGAGCTACTTTGGCCAGACCGGTCGGCGCTTCAATTGCAATGCTGCGCGCCTTTTGCAAAGTCAGACAGCGTGGGGATTTTTCAAAAAAAACCAATCCAGCATACTGTGCGCCAGCGTTTCCAACATCCTGCATTAACTGCTGGTTGGTTACGCCGCAAATCTTAACCCGAACAGGATTTGACATATGAATTATCTAACTTCCTCAAGCATTGCCAAAACGTCATCTTTGTCTTGGTATTTCTCGCCCTTAAGCTCACTTAATTCGCTTTCCAGCTTGCGCAATTCACGGCTTTTATGGGTTACCTCAGCGCGGTGCTTATATTCGCGCAGCCACTCCCAGACAAAGCCGACTAAAACTCCGAATATAGTTCCCCCAAGGAAAATGACAAAAACAGGGAGATCAATTGACCAGTTTACCCCAAACCATTTTGCCAGATCAGTTGGAAGAAGACTTAACTGTGTTATTGTCCGATTTGCCACGGCTACAACGACCATGACCAACGCGAGGCTGATTAAAAATGCATATCGCAAATATCGCATTGCATTAGGACTTTCCGTTCAACCGATCACGCAAAAGTTTACCGGTTTTAAAAAATGGTACATGCTTTTCGCTAACAGAGACACTTTCACCAGTTCGCGGGTTACGACCGACCCTTGCATCGCGCTTTTTGACGGAAAACGCGCCAAAGCCGCGTAGTTCGACACGATCTCCATTCGCCATCGCATTTGTGATTTCATCAAAAACAGTATTTACAATGCGTTCTACATCACGCTGAAAGAGATGTGGATTTTGATCGGCGATGATCTGAATGAGTTCCGAGCGGATCATTTTTCCCCCTACACGTTGTTTGACGATATATGTCGTACGACTATAGGAAGATAAAAAAGAATGGGAAACTCTTTGTTTTTGGAAAATTGAAATAGTTTGCAGTTGAGGCAAAAAACTTGGGTATAGGATTGGTTAT
>CABXKH010000003.1 GCA_902512685.1 Paracoccaceae bacterium
CGTGGCCTGCCACGGATCAGTACGCTCGGGCCGCCGGATGCGCGCAGAAGAAATGAACGCTCTGCTCCGCGAAATGGAAGCCACACCGCATTCAGGGCAGTGCAACCATGGCCGGCCAACTTATATTGAGTTAAAACTTGCCGATATCGAACGGCTTTTCGGGCGCACATGACCATGGATATCGACCTTAGCAATTCTTTGATACAACTGGCCTTGCTGACCGCTGGTATTTTTATTGTTCTGCTGCTTTTTATGGTGCGCGCCGCTACAAAATCGGTCAAAGTTATCGCGCCCCTGGCACATCATATCTCGGATCTTGGCCAACGCGTACAGGCGCTTGGGGAAGGGCAGGAACGCTTGGCCGGCGGGCTTCACCATGTCTCAGAAGCCCAAGCCCAAGCACAGGCCAACATGCTAAAGCTGATGGAGCAAAGATTGGCTATGGTCCAACAGCAGATGAACGAGAACCTTCACGGGACGGCGCGGCGCACAGCCCAGTCGCTCGGCGATCTTCAACAGCGTCTGGAAACCATCGATAAAGCACAGGAAAACATCACAAAGCTATCCGGTGATGTCCTGAGCCTGCAAGATATTTTGTCGAACAAACAAACCCGCGGTGCTTTTGGTGAAATTCAGCTTAATGATATCGTCTTAAACGCCCTGCCCAGTGATAGCTACACATTGCAAGCCACGCTTTCCAACGGCCGCCGTGCGGACTGTTTGATCCACTTACCAAATCCTCCGGGCCCTATTGTCATCGATAGTAAATTTCCCCTTGAAGGCTATGAAGCGCTGCGCAGTGCATCCACCGACTGGGAGGTAAGCGAAGCAAGAAAGGCCCTACGCACATCTGTTAAAAAGCATATAAAAGATATTTCCGAAAAATACATTCTAGAAGGTGAAACGGCTGATGGGGCGTTGATGTTTTTACCTTCAGAAGCCGTCTATGCCGAACTGCATGCCAATTTTTCCGATGTTGTTCAGGAAGGCTTTTCCGCAAGAGTGTGGATCGTTTCGCCGACAACCTGCATGGCCACGTTAAATACAATGCGGGCCATATTAAAAGATGCCCGCATGCGCGAGCAAACCGGCGCAATTCGCCGTGAATTGGGGCTTCTTTATCAGGATGTTGATCGCTTGGGCACCCGGGTGGAGAACCTTGATCGGCACTTCGGGCAAGCGGCAAAAGATCTGTCAGAAATAAAAATCAGTGCGGACAAAGCAGGACGAAGGGCCAGGCGGCTGGACAATTTTGATTTTGAAGAATTGGCCACGACCAGTGATCCCGCGCCGGTCCCCCTTAAAAAGCCATAGCATTGATCGATTATATAATTTTGCAAAAAGGTGATCTATCACCCTGCGCTTTAACCAGCCCATACCTGCAATAGCGGCCTTTACGGGAAAAAATTTCCGATCTGCGTCCTAAAATCAAGAATTTTTGTCCTCATTGGGTTTTGCAAAAGATTTTCATCTTGTATGAGATTATCTCAAGGTTTATGCCAGCCCATCCAGTGTAGATGGCTGAAGTCACTATTTTGAAAAACGAACTATCATGTCCAAATCTTGTTCGACATATCAGACATTGTCAGGAGACCAAAAATGTCATTTCTGAAAACTATTGTTGCCAGTGCTGTCGCCTTCACAGCTTCGCTCGCAACATTTTCCGTAACAGCCCAAGCACAAGAAGTGACGCTAAGGTTTCAACATTTTGTTTCACCGCAATCGGCAAACCCGAAATATTTTATCGAACCATGGGCGCGCAAGGTTGAAAAAGATAGCAACGGCCGGATAAAAGTGGAAATCTATCCGTTTATGCAATTGGGCGGAGCGGCCAAAAACCAATATGATTTGGTGCGCGATGGGGTGCTTGATGGCGGATGGGTCATCCCGGGTTATCAACCGGGCCGCTTTCCTGAAGCCGAAGCCATGGAACTGCCCTTTATGGTCACAAAATCGGCAGAAGCGGCCAGCCGCGCGGCTTGGGTTTTTACCCAAAAACACCTTGCTGATGATTTTGCAGATGTCCATCTGATTGCAGCTCATATGCACGGGCCAGGGATTGTGCATAAAAAAGGGCCCTCAATTTCAGCTGTCGCCGATTTCACCGGGCTTAAACTTCGCGGCCCGTCCCGCCCGGCGACATTGCTATTGGAAAAGCTTGGCGCTTATCCGCTTGGCATGCCAGTGCCCGCTTTCCCTGAAGCTCTGTCAAAGGGTGTTGTTGATGGCGGCGTGATCACTTGGGAAATGGCGCCCTCGCTTAAATTGAATGACCTGACCGATAGCCATACTGATGTCGCTGGTAACAAATCGCTCTATAATCTTTATTTCATCTGGGCAATGAACCGCGATAGCTATGCCGCGTTGCCCGATGATCTACGCGCTGTTATAGATGCCAACTCTGGTGCGGAAACATCGGCTTGGGCCGGCCGTGCACATGATATTGGCGACACCGAAGGCCGCGATCTAATGGCCGCCTCGGGAAATCAGATTGCGACATTAGGCCAAACTGAAACAGATGAGATCAAGGCCCTGGGCGAAGCTGTCATCCAAGAATGGATCGCTGATGCCAATGCCAAGGGCCTGGATGGTCAGCTCTTGGTCGATGATGCAAGAAGCGCCGTGGCCGGTACTTTGAATTAACTTCGGTGGGGGTGCCCAGCGGCCAATGTGCAGCTGGGCAAATCTCTTTGAGCCTACCGCTTGTTTAAAACATCAATGTTTCATTAAAGTGGCATAATCATTTCTCTTCACCTTGACAGCACAAGCGCTTATAGGCTCTCTGACAAGAGTTGCAGTTTGCAGGACGAAATGAATGGCCCATATAATTGTTGTTGGCAATGAAAAAGGCGGCGCTGGGAAATCCACCGTTGCCATGCATGTGGCAACCGCATTGGCCCGCATGGACTTTCGTGTCGGCGTATTGGATTTGGACCTGCGGCAACGGTCTTTGGCGCGCTATTGTCTCAACCGCAGCACCCATATTGCCCAGGATGGGCTCGCATTGCCCAGCCCGACAAGTTACGATTTACCGGATATTGACAAAGCCAGTGTTCCCGAAGACGAAAACATATTTGACCATAGACTTTCTGCTGCGATTGCCCGAATGGAACCGCAAAGTGACTTTATCCTCATCGACTGCCCGGGATCGCATACGCGCTTAAGTCAGGTTGCACATTCACTGGCCGATACTCTGATCACTCCGCTCAATGACAGTTTTGTAGATTTTGACCTGCTGGCGCATATCAGCAGCGACGGCGAAACCATCGAAGGCCCTTCTGTATATTCCGAAATGGTCTGGAACGCGCGCCAACTGCGCGCCCAGGCCGATCTGTCGCCGATTGATTGGGTGGTTTTGCGCAACCGTGTTGGCGCACAGCAGATGGTGAATAAACAAAAAATGGAGCGGGCTTTAGAAAAGCTGTCCAATCGCATCGGGTTTAGAATTGCGCCGGGCTTCAATGAACGCGTTGTGTTTCGTGAACTTTTTCCCCGAGGCCTCACCTTGCTTGATCTCAAAGATGTGGGTGTCAAACAACTCAACATCTCAAATATAGCCGCGCGTCAGGAATTACGCGATCTGATCAAGACTGTGAACCTGCCGGGTGTAGCGATCAATTTTTGACGGCTATCGGATCAAAGCAGATTGGCCAATTTGCGCTGCCTTGATCAAACCAAGCGCACATCTTAAAGCTGAAGTGTGATTTGAATTAATATAGCCGTGTGACGTTTTTCTTTTCATAAATACTCCTGCCGGAGGCATCCAACCTAGCTAAACTGGCGAATTGGCAGATAAAATGAACATTGATCACATCCAACTGGCGATACCAGAAAACTCAGAACCGCTTTGCCGTAAGTTCTGGACTGCAATGTTGGGATTTAAAGAGCTGGCAAAGCCGGAAAACCTACGGTCTCGCGGCGGCGCCTGGTTCCGGCACGGACATATTGAAATCCATCTTGGTGTTGAAAAGAACTTTCACCCTGCCGGAAAAGCCCACCCCACTTTTGCCGTGCGCCAAATCAACCTTTAGGCAAAAACCCTAAAAGCCAATGATCACAGCGTTCTTTGGGATACATCAATCCCCTTGAAAGAACGGACCAAATTTCACCGCATCTTGCCAGCCCGTGGATAGATTATCAAAGGTGACCGGTATATACCCCAAGCCCTTTAGTGCTTTACAGGCATGAGAACCAATATAACCGGCGCCTCCTGTGACCAAAATATGTGTCAATTTGTGCCCCCGGAGCGCTATTGAGCAGCCTTTTCTATAGCCAAAGTTTTAAGC
Organism: Paracoccaceae bacterium; assembly: GCA_902512685.1. Taxonomy (GTDB): domain Bacteria; phylum Pseudomonadota; class Alphaproteobacteria; order Rhodobacterales; family Rhodobacteraceae; genus CABZJG01. The sequence goes on from CABXKH010000003.1 coordinate 4,287, forward strand.
AAATAATCGGTGAGTTCATCTTTCAGATCGCTGCGCGCTAATGCAAAAGAAATTGTTGCCTGCAAAAATCCCGCTTTCGATCCACAGTCAAAACGGTGGCCATCAAAGCGAAATCCATTTACTGGACGCCCCTGTTTAATCTCTTGGGCAATCGCATCCGTGAGCTGTATTTCACCGCCTGAACCTGCTTTAAGTTTGCCAATATTCTCTAATACAGAGGGTGTTAAAAGATACCGTCCAATGACCGCCAAATTTGAGGGCTCGGTTCCTGCCAATGGTTTTTCTACCATTTGCTTGACTGGCAATAAGTGACCAAACTGCTGGTCCACATCCAAAATGCCAAAGGACGACGTTTGATGACTTGGCACTTCCATAGCGGCAACCATGCTGCCACCGGTTTCTTAATACGCTTCTATCATTTGCTGCAGACACGGTTTTTCAGCTGCAATTACATCATCAGGCAAAATAACAGCAAAGGGTTCATTCCCAATCAATTTTCGGGCACACCAAACTGCATGCCCCAAACCCAATGCGCTGTGTTGCCGAATATAGGCAATTGATCCGCTGTCCATATTGGTGGTTTTTAAAACCCGTAAAAGATCTTCTTTTCCCTTTTCCCTCAGCTGAGTTTCTAACTGAGGAGCATGGTCAAAATAGTCCTCTAGGGCGCTTTTGCCGCGGGCTGTTACGAAAATAAACTCCGTAATGCCGGCCGCTCGCGCTTCATCTATAGCATATTGAATCAAAGGTCGGTCAACGAGTGTCAGTATCTCTTTTGGAATTGATTTCGTGGCCGGCAAAAAGCGCGTGCCAAGCCCTGCCACAGGAAATATTGCTTTTGTGATTTTTGAATACATGTTAACATAGACCTTTAGTATATAAAAATATACTAAAAGCTATATGTGAATTAATAAAGGTAGAAATGTGACCAAGTTTGGGAAACTCTTCACATCCAGTCATTAAAAAGAACAGCTGGCAAGTCTCAATAGATTGTGCCCTAGCTATTTTGCCTTCCCAAAACAGACATGTTTCTAGACGTTGATAATCATTTATTTTTTAACATCACACCCTCTACCGAGGCAATAAAATGTGGGTTCTCGTAGTTTGGTTTTCCATACTCTAACGGCCTAAGCGTATCAAAATGAACCACTGCGCCACCAGCTGCATTTAAAATGGCATGGCCCGCAGCTGTATCCCACTCCATGGTTCTGCCCAGTCTTGGATAAAAATCAGCTTCCCCAGTGGCGAGCAGGCAGAACTTCAAAGATGATCCGGCACTGGTTGATTTTGCTACTGAATATTTGGATATATAGGTGTCGGTATTTTGATCACGATGTGACTTTGATGCCACGACTATCAACGCTTCATTGTTCGGGGTTTTAACCGAAATTGGCAAAATTTTTCCCTTCGTTTTTTCTTCAAACGGCGCTTTTTCCTCTAACGGCTGTCCTGTGGCGTCGGTATAAAAAAGCCGACCTATGGCAGGGGCATATACTATTCCACGGGTTGGAACGCCATCTTCAATCAAAGCAATGTTCACTGTAAACTCGGCGGTTTTTTTGATGAACTCCTTGGTTCCATCCAAGGGGTCGACGATCAAAAATGTTTTGTGTTGCTGCACGTGCGAGCTTGCCTGCTCTTCGGTCACAACAGGAAGGTCTGGAAATGCCAGCTTCAGACCGGAAAAAATAATCTGATCTGCTGCTTTGTCAGCCAAAGTGACTGGGCTATTGTCAGCCTTTGTTTCAAATGAAAGGTGATCTGCTTTATAAATATCCATGATTGCTTTGCCTGATCTCAAGGCAAGGCCACGCATAACGTGCGTTAATTTTTTATAATCCAATGTAAGTAACTTTCTGTGATTTTTGCCACTACTTAACTTTTCTGTTCTAAAATATGCTATCATGGCGCATTAATTTTTGCTTATGCTACTTAATTTACGTTTCAGCAAGTTTTTCTGGGTCATATTTCCAGTCGGTTTTAAGGTGCTTTCAATGTTTAGAACTTATAAATCCCAAAGCTCAGCTGGTTTTGCATTGAATATTTCATTGCAGATTTTTCATGCCACCGTACGCAGCATCAGACAAAAGCATCGCTCCCCAATAATGGGTTTGCTTTCGGAAATGTTACAATCTGTCATGTTTGTGGCCGCCTTTTGGCTTTTTTTCAAGTTCTTGGAATTAAGAGTGCGGCACTCCGCGGCGATTTTGTAATTTATATCATGAGCGGTATTTTCCTTTTTATGACCCACAACAAGGCTGTATCAGCCGTCGCAGGTGCAGAAGGTCCCACCTCTGCAATGATGCAGCACGCACCTATGAACACAGCCATTGCGATCAGTTCCGCTGCTCTAGGGTCTCTTTATTTGCAAACTTTATCAATGTTTGTCATTCTCTTAGTCTACTATGTAGTGTTTTCACCCTTTGTGATTGATGATCCAGTGGGTGCATTTTTAATGTTCCTGTTGGCCTGGTTCACGGGATGTGCTGTTGGGCTTTTGATGTTTGCCATCAAGCCTTGGGCACCAACTTTTACAACTGTTCTGAGATCCCTATATCAAAGGGCAAATATGATAGCCTCGGGCAAAATGTTTGTAGCGAATTCATTGCCTAGTTTTATGTTGGCGATGTTCGATTGGAACCCTTTATTTCACACAATCGACCAAGCGCGTGGATTTGCATTTATCAATTACAACCCGCATAACAGCTCGATTATTTATCCAATTAATGTCGGAATTGCTCTTATGACTTTGGGGCTTATTGGTGAATACTACACCCGCAAAAGGGCATCTTCGAGCTGGAGCGCGAAGAACTAGCCTAAAACTTGCCGCGATCACCGGTATTTTTGTTAAATTTTATGCCTCAAAAGTCTGGCAAAGGTTGCAGGCACCCAACAGCCTGACTATATACACCCAACGCAGATCATGCGCGTGAACTAAATTGCTGATTTTGCGACACAAGCGCCAAAAAGGGTTTGTGTCGCGTGTTATTGCCTGAACTTAAGAGGGATCGAAAATATGGCCAAAGTTATCGGTATTGACCTTGGAACCACAAACAGTTGTATCGCGATCATGGACGGATCGCAGCCCCGTGTTATTGAAAATTCTGAAGGCGCGCGAACAACGCCGTCAATTGTTGCCTTTACAGATGATGAGCGCCTTGTTGGCCAGCCAGCAAAACGGCAGGCCGTAACAAACCCGGACAATACTATTTTTGGTGTGAAACGATTGATTGGCCGTCGTGATGACGACGCTGATCTCGCCAAGGATAAGAAAAACCTTCCCTTTACAGTTGTCGATGGCGGAAACGGGGATGCATGGGTTGAAGCCAGAGGCGAAAAATACAGCCCAAGTCAGATTTCAGCTTTCATATTGCAAAAAATGAAAGAAACCGCTGAAAGCTATCTCGGCGAAGAAGTCACCCAAGCGGTGATTACCGTTCCGGCGTATTTCAACGACGCTCAACGTCAGGCAACAAAAGACTCGGGTAAGATTGCCGGGCTTGAAGTGTTGCGTATTATTAATGAACCAACCGCAGCCGCGCTTGCCTATGGTTTGGACAAAAAAGAAACCAAAACCATCGCGGTTTATGATCTTGGTGGCGGTACTTTTGATGTGACCATCCTTGAAATCGATGATGGCCTGTTCGAAGTCAAATCCACCAATGGGGACACCTTTCTGGGCGGTGAAGATTTTGACATGCGAATTGTCAACTACCTCGCCGAAGAGTTTAAAAAAGAAAATGGCGTTGACCTGAAAAAAGACAAGATGGCTTTGCAGCGGCTTAAAGAAGCTGCGGAAAAAGCCAAAATTGAACTGTCTTCTTCAAATCAGACTGAAATCAACCAACCCTTTATTTCGATGGACGGCTCAACCGGTCAGCCTTTGCACATGGTAATGAAGCTGACCAGAGCCAAATTGGAAAGCTTGGTTAACGATCTCATCAAAGCCTCGATGAAGCCTTGCCAAGCCGCATTGAAAGATGCGGCCCTCAGCACTGACGATATTGATGAAATCGTTTTGGTTGGTGGTATGACGCGGATGCCAAAAGTGATCGAAGAGGTTACAAAGTTTTTCGGCAAAGAGCCTCATAAAGGGGTCAACCCGGATGAGGTTGTTGCGATGGGCGCGGCCATTCAGGCCGGCGTTTTGCAAGGCGATGTCAAGGATGTGGTTTTGCTTGATGTGACACCGTTGTCATTGGGTATTGAAACTTTGGGGGGCGTCTTTACACGCCTGATCGACCGCAACACCACGATCCCAACTAAAAAGTCACAAATCTTTTCGACCGCAGAAGATAATCAAAGCGCCGTGACCATCCGGGTTTTCCAAGGCGAGCGGGAAATGGCCACGGATAACAAGATCCTTGGTCAATTCAATTTGGAAAATATTCCACCAGCGCCGCGTGGAATGCCGCAGATTGAAGTCGCCTTTGATATCGACGCAAACGGTATCGTTTCTGTATCAGCCAAAGACAAAGGCACTGGAAAAGAGCAAACCATAACAATCCAAGCTTCTGGCGGTTTGTCAGATGATGATATCGATCAAATGGTGCGTGATGCGGAAGAAAACGCGGAATCAGACAAAGAACGCCGTGAATTGATCGAAGCTAAAAATCAGGCGGAAAGCTTGATCCATTCGACCGAAAAATCAATGGAAGAACATGCTGATAAAGTGGATCCAACAACCATAGAAGCCATTGAACTGGCAATTGTGGCATTAAAGGATGAGCTTGAAACTGAAAATGCTTCAAAAATCAAATCCGGCATCCAAAATGTCACCGAAGCTGCCATGAAACTTGGTGAGGCAATCTACAAAGCCAGCCAAAGTGAAGCAGATGACGAACCAATGGCGGCTGATGCTGAAGGTATGGATGATGATATCGTTGATGCCGACTTTGAAGATCTGGACGACGGAAAACGGCAATAACCTTTGTAGTTAGACCCAAAAAGCCGGCCCAAAACCCATGGGCCGGTTTCTGCGTTTATTGAGGAACTTGATCGATGTCGAAACGTGACTATTACGAGGTTTTAGGTCTTTCAAAAGGCGCCTCGGGGGATGAGATCAAAAAAGGCTACCGAGCCAAAGCAAAAGAATTGCACCCTGATCGCAATTCCGACAATCCCAACGCAGAAACCATGTTTAAAGAAGTCAATGAAGCCTACGATGTGCTTAAAGATGCAGATCGCAAGGCGGCCTATGACCGCTATGGTCACGCCGCATTTGAGGGCGGAATGGGTGGCGGCGGCCGCCCCGGTGGCGGGCCGGGTGATTTTTCAAGCGCCTTTTCTGATGTCTTTGATGATCTGTTCGGTGATTTTATGAGCGGTGGTCGTGGGAACAGCAGAAATCGCGCATCGCGCGGCTCTGATCTGCGCTACAATCTTCAAGTCACATTAGAAGATGCCTATTCAGGCCTACAAAAATCGATCAATATCCCCACCTCTGTAGAATGCGGATCCTGTAACGGAACCGGCGCAGAAGGCGGGTCGGAACCCACCACTTGCCCAACATGCTCTGGGATGGGAAAAGTGCGCGCAACACAAGGGTTTTTCACTGTTGAAAGAACCTGTCCGACCTGTTCAGGCATTGGACAAATGATTAAGAACCCCTGCAAGAATTGCGGCGGGCAAGGGCGTGCAGAAAAAGACCGCTCGTTGAGCGTTAATATCCCTGCAGGCGTTGAAACGGGCACACGCATACGTCTTTCTGGTGAAGGCGAAGCGGGGCTGCGCGGCGGACCTTCAGGCGATCTTTATATTTTCATCGAGGTGCGTGAGCATGACCTGTTTCAACGCGAAGGCGGTAATCTATTCTGCCGTGTACCCGTCTCGATGACATCAGCTGCTTTAGGTGGTGACATAGAAGTGCCTACAATAGATGGCGGTCGTAGCCGGGTAAAAATTCCTTCGGGCAGCCAATCGGGCCGGCAAATGCGCCTGCGAAATAAGGGAATGCCCTCGATCAAGTCATCGCAGATCGGCGATATGTTTATTGAACTGGCGATTGAAACGCCCGTGAATCTGACATCGCGGCAAAAGGAACTACTGCGCGAATTTGAAGCTATGTCCGAGGATAATAACCCGGAAAGCAAAAGCTTTTTTTCCACTGTTCGTTCCTTTTGGGATACGATGAAAGGCTAATCAAACCGCTAAGCGCCTTGGCACTATTAACCCCGCGTTAATGAACTTCACCGAAAAGGAAACGATGGAGCATGACCGCGATGCAGACGAAACCGAATTGCCATTATTTTTGCAAGGTGAAGTGTCACCTTTGCTAAAAGGTGGGGTTAAACTTCCATCCTATATAAAAGATCATCGTAAACGTCTTCGGCAGCGTTTTATGCAGGGTGGTGCAACTGCGATACCAGATTATGAACTGCTTGAGCTGGTTTTATTCCGCGCCATCCCACGCCGTGACGTAAAACCATTGGCACGCGCATTATTGGACCAATTCGGCGATTTCAATTGTGTTTTATCCGCGCCTTTTGACCGCTTAAAATCTGTACCGGGGGTTTCTTTGGCAGTTATTCAAGAGTTGAAAATAGTTGAAGCTGCTGCCCATAGTTTGGCCAAGGCTAAAATTGTGGGCCAGCCGGTTTTATCATGCTGGGATGCTCTGCTTGCCTATTGTCAAACAACGTTGGCCCATAGGTCTATTGAGGAATTTCGGGTGCTTTTTTTAGACCGCAAGAACAACCTTATTGCGGATAAGCAACAAGGCAGCGGCACTGTTGACCACGTTCCTGTTTATCCAAGAGAAATAGTTAAACAGGCATTACAATTTAATGCTTCAGCTTTAATTCTTGTCCATAATCACCCCTCAGGTGATCCAACTCCATCCTCTGAAGATATAAAGATGACAGATGAAATTGTAACAGCAGCGGCCGTTTTAGGACTTACAATCCATGATCATTTGGTGATTGGCAAATCTTCAGAATTTAGCTTTCGTGCCGAGGGTCTTTTGCCCTAGGATATACCTGTAGACCTGCGCTAGTCATCAAAGGCATTTATTCAGGTCCGTTCAAGTGGATATTATTTTGCAACGGCAGCTTCGACTAAATTAGCCTATTCCTCTTCGAAAGCCTTGCGCCCGAAGCCCATAACTTCCATATACAATTGAATTATAGGAGATATCTATGGCAGATGACAACTTTCCTGGATGGCATGGAACCACGATTATTGGTGTGAAAAAAGGCGCCAAGGTTGTGATCGCCGGTGATGGTCAAGTGTCTCTTGGTCAGACTGTTATTAAAGGAACAGCTCGAAAAGTGCGCAAGCTTTCCCCTGGCGGATATGAGGTTATTGCCGGATTTGCCGGCTCAACGGCAGATGCTTTTACCCTTCTTGAGCGGCTTGAAGCCAAGCTTGAGGCAACACCGGGGCAACTGGCGCGGGCCTCTGTGGATTTAGCCAAAGATTGGCGCACTGATAAATATCTTCAAAAACTGGAAGCCATGCTGATTGTAACCGATGGAACTCAGCTGTTGGTGATTACGGGCGCCGGTGATGTTCTTGAACCCGAGCATGATGTCGCTGCCATAGGGTCAGGTGGGAATTACGCCTTGGCGGCCGCTCGCGCGATGATGGATGGTGATAAAGATGCCGAGACCATAGCACGTGAATCGATGGCCATTGCAGCAGAAATTTGTGTTTATACCAATGGTAATTTAACGGTTGAGGAATTATCGCAATGACGGATTTGACCCCAAGGGAAATTGTGTCCGAGCTTGATCGCTTTATTATTGGCCAAAAGGATGCAAAGCGTGCTGTTGCCGTGGCTCTTCGGTCGCGCTGGCGGCGCAAACAACTGGATGCTGATCTTCGTGATGAGGTTTTTCCAAAAAACATCCTGATGATTGGCCCTACCGGGGTTGGCAAAACAGAAATCAGCCGGCGATTGGCAAAGCTTGCCAATGCACCCTTTATCAAGGTCGAGGCTACAAAATTTACAGAAGTTGGATACGTTGGCCGCGATGTTGAACAAATTATCCGTGATTTGGTCGACAGTGCCATAGCCATGATCCGCGAGCAAATGCGCGAGGATGTGCGCGCAAAAGCGGCGCGCGCCGCCGAAGACCGTGTCATTGAGGCCATCGCAGGCTCAGATGCGCGCGAAACAACGCGGGAAATGTTCCGCAAAAAACTGCGCGCGGGCGAATTGGACTCTCATGAAATTGAACTTGAGGTTACAGATTTCAGTAACCCAATGCCGATGCTTGATATTCCCGGTCAACCGGGAAGCCAAATGGGTATGATGAATATAGGCGATATTTTTGGCAAAGCTTTTGGACAACGCACTATAAAGCGCAAAATGCTGGTCTCTGAAAGCCATGACGTTTTGGTCGGCGAAGAGGCCGATAAATTGCTTGACGATGAGGCTGTTACACGGTTGGCTCTTGAAGCGGTTGAACAAAATGGCATCGTATTTCTTGATGAAATTGACAAAGTTTGTGCACGCAGTGATGCACGCGGTGCCGAAGTTAGCCGCGAAGGCGTGCAACGCGACCTGTTACCGCTTATTGAAGGTACAACTGTTAGCACCAAGCACGGATCAGTAAAAACCGATCATATCCTGTTTATTGCGTCGGGCGCATTTCATGTAGCCAAACCTTCCGATCTTCTGCCCGAATTGCAGGGGCGTTTACCAATCCGGGTCGAGCTGCGAGCCTTAACTGAAGATGATTTTATCCGCATCTTAACCGAAACAGACAATGCACTTACCCTTCAATATACCGCGTTAATGGCCACCGAGGGCGTTGAGGTGACCTTTGTAAAAGACGGCATCTCGGCGCTTGCAAATATAGCGGCCGAGGTCAATCATTCTGTGGAAAACATCGGCGCCCGCCGTCTTTACACAGTGTTGGAACGGGTGTTTGAAGAACTGTCCTTTGCAGCGCCCGACAAATCAGGTGATAAATTCACCGTAGATGCGAGTTTTGTTAAAACCCATATTGGGGATCTAACTAAGAATATGGATCTTAGCCGCTACGTTCTTTGACTAATTTTTTGCAGTATTTTTCACCCGAGTGTTTTCGATCTATGGTGAATAGTATGTGATGTTGTGGGGTATTTGTGATCATTTATGAGAGATATTTTTTGATGGGTCTTTATTAGGTTTGGCGGTGACTTACTCTCCCACGCCTTAAGACGCAGTACCATCAGCGCAACGGCACTTAACGGCCGGGTTCGGAATGGAGCCGGGTGTTTTGCTCGTGCTATGGCCACCAAACCGAATAAAGACCCATGATATCAAAGTGTTGTCCAAGTCAGGTTTTTATGGGTTGGTATGCTTTATTGACCGTAAAATCAGTATTTTAGTCTGACTGTTACTGGATCAAATCAAGCCTATCGGGCCATTAGTACCGGTCAACTGAACGCATTGCTGCGCTTACATCTCCGGCCTATCGACGTGGTGGTCTACCACGGCCCTCAGGGATACCTTGTTTTGAGGGGGGCTTCCCGCTTAGATGCCTTCAGCGGTTATCCTGTCCGATCATAGCTACCCTGCACTGCCGTTGGCACGACAACAGGTCCACCAGTGGATCGTTCACCCCGGTCCTCTCGTACTAGGGGCAACTCCTCTCAAGTATCCTACACCCACGGCAGATAGGGACCGAACTGTCTCACGACGTTCTAAACCCAGCTCACGTACCTCTTTAAACGGCGAACAGCCGTACCCTTGGGACCTGCTCCAGCCCCAGGATGAGATGAGCCGACATCGAGGTGCCAAACACTGCCGTCGATATGGACTCTTGGGCAGTATCAGCCTGTTATCCCCGGCGTACCTTTTATCCGTTGAGCGATGGCCCTTCCACTCGGGACCACCGGATCACTATGGCCGTCTTTCGACTCTGCTCGACTTGTCAGTCTCGCAGTCAGGCTGGCTTCTGCCATTGCACTCAACGAGCGATTTCCGACCGCTCTGAGCCAACCTTCGCGCGCCTCCGTTACTCTTTAGGAGGCGACCGCCCCAGTCAAACTACCCGCCACGCAGGGTCCCGGATCCGGATAACGGACCGCGGTTAGACATCAAAAGTGCGAAGGGTGGTATCTCAAGGGTGGCTCCACAGAAACTAGCGTTCCTGCTTCAAAGCCCACCACCTATCCTGCACATCACAATTCTGATGCCAGTGCGAAGCTGTAGTAAAGGTGCACGGGGTCTTTCCGTCTAACCGCGGGAAGCCTGCATCTTGACAGGCAATTCAATTTCGCTGAGTCTACGTTGGAGACAGCGGGGAAGTCGTTACGCCATTCGTGCAGGTCGGAACTTACCCGACAAGGAATTTCGCTACCTTAGGACCGTTATAGTTACGGCCGCCGTTTACCTGGGCTTCAATTCGGAGCTCTCACCCCTCCTTTTAACCTTCAGGCACCGGGCAGGCGTCAGACCCTATACGTCGTCTTGCGACTTCGCAGAGCCCTGTGTTTTTAGTAAACAGTCGCCACCCCCTGGTTTGTGCCCCCAGCCAATACTTGCGTAGAAACTGGGCCTCCTTCTCGCGAACTTACGGAGGTATTTTGCCGAGTTCCTTCAACGTAGTTCTCTCAAGCGCCTTGGTATGCTCTACCAGTCCACCTGTGTCGGTTTAGGGTACGATCTCATGGAGGGCTATTTCCAGGAACTGATCAGCGGCCTGCCCAATCCGATAAGGGCAAACAACCTTCACAATCCGTCACTTCCTCCTGGCCCAGGAATATTAACCTGGTTCCCATCGCCTACGCCTTTCGGCCTCGGCTTAGGGGTCGGCTTACCCTGCTCAGATTAGCTTTAAGCAGGAACCCTTGGACTTTCGGCGAGAGTGTCTCTCACACTCTTTGTCGCTACTCATGTCATCATTCTCACTAGTGATCTCTCCACCGGATGCCTTTCAGCCCGGCTTCACAGAAAATACCTTATCCTCCAAGGCCGCCCGAAGACGGCTAAAGAGGATAGGTATTATGTCACACTACGCTCCGCTACCATGCATTAAATGCATCCGAAGTTTCGGCTCATGGCTTGAGCCCCGTTACATCTTCGCCGCAGGACAACTTATTTAGACCAGTGAGCTGTTACGCTATCTTTAAAGGATGGCTGCTTCTAAGCCAACCTCCTGGTTGTTTTGGTCGTCCCACCTGCTTTCCCACTTAGCCATGAATTGGGGGCCTTAACTGTCGGTCAGGGTTGTTTCCCTCTCCACGACGGACGTTAGCATCCGCCGTGTGTCTGCCATCTAGTACTCCCGGGTATTCGGAGTTTGGTTAGGATCAGTAAGCCTGTGGGGCCCCATTACCCATCCAGTGCTCTACCCCCCGGGGTATTCGGATGACGCTCTACCTAAATAGATTTCGCGGAGAACCAGCTATCTCCGAGTTTGATTGGCCTTTCACCCCTAGGCACAGCTCATCCCGATCCTTTTCAACGGATGTGGGTTCGGTCCTCCAATACGTGTTACCGTATCTTCAACCTGGCCATGCCTAGATCACTCGGTTTCGGGTCTGATCCATCTAACTCATGCGCCCTATTAAGACTCGCTTTCGCTGCGCCTACACCTAACGGCTTAAGCTTGCTAGATAGACCAAGTCGATGACCCATTATACAAAAGGTACGCCGTCACACCGCAAGGGTGCTCCGACTGATTGTAGGCGTTCGGTTTCAGGTACTGTTTCACTCCCCTCGTCGGGGTGCTTTTCACCTTTCCCTCACGGTACTGGTTCGCTATCGGTCAGTAAGGAGTACTTAGCCTTCGGGGGTGGTCCCCCGATCTTCGAACAGGATTTCACGTGTCCCGCCCTACTTAATACATCCTTCAAAGCTTCCTATACGGGGCTGTCACCCGCTCTGGCTGATCTTTCCAGATCATTCTAGTCACTTATCAGGCTTGGCTGGTCCGCGTTCGCTCGCCGCTACTAACAGAGTCTCTAATTGATTTCCTTTCCTCCGGGTACTTAGATGTTTCAGTTCCCCGGGTTTGCTCTTAAAACCCTATGTATTCAGGTCTTAAGTACCTGTTTTACCCAATTATCCATAGCCAAAGGCTAACAATAACTGAGTATCAGGTGGGTTCCCCCATTCAGAAATCCATGGATCAAAGCTTATTCTCAGCTCCCCATGGCTTATCGCAGAGTATCACGTCTTTCATCGCCTCTTACTGCCAAGGCATCCACCAAACGCCCTTTTCGCGCTTGATTTGATCCAGAAAAAGTCAGACTTGCGTCCGCAGATCACACGCTGGTTCACATGCAATCGCTTTTCCTGGTCAAAAGTCATACTTTCCCGCCTGAACACATGTCGGTGCGTTCAGACTGTGAGCAATATCACTATTGCTCGGGTTAGTGTACTTGACTTGGACAACGCTGTTCGTTTCAATCCGGCATACTTAAGGGCGGCCGAGGAAAAGGCCAGATCCAAAAGCTGTCCACAAAATATAATCTTGCTTCACCAAAGTGAGATGCAACCCATACTCGGGGCATCAAACAGTGTTGATTGTTACTTTGAAATTGCTTTCAAAGTAACTGTATCTCTCTAAACGATGTCAAAAGCTCCAAAGGAGCAAACGTCCAATCGGACGGCTAAAAACCACAATGGCTCTTAGCGATCTGATCGTACATAATCAGTATATGCAGGGCGGTGTTTGGTGGAGCCTAGCGGGATCGAACCGCTGACCTCCTGAATGCAAATCAGGCGCTCTCCCAGCTGAGCTAAGGCCCCAATACGCGCAAAACGCACGCAAGTTATGGTGGGTCGAGGAGGACTTGAACCTCCGACCTCACGCTTATCAGGCGTGCGCTCTAACCACCTGAGCTACCGACCCAGTCCAGACCGGTAGGTCTGATGTTTTCTGAAGAGATATGAGGACAGTCCGGTCCGATATATGGCAGCTTTGATTGCTGCCGTTGCTAAGTGTTTCACGTCTCAAGCACGCTTGAGAAACTAGAAACATCCTTAGAAAGGAGGTGATCCAGCCCCAGGTTCCCCTAGGGCTACCTTGTTACGACTTCACCCCAGTCGCTGATCCTACCGTGGCCGCCTGCCCCCCGAAGGTTAGCGCAGCGTCGTCGGGTAGAACCAACTCCCATGGTGTGACGGGCGGTGTGTACAAGGCCCGGGAACGTATTCACCGCGTCATGCTGTTACGCGATTACTAGCGATTCCGACTTCATGGGGTCGAGTTGCAGACCCCAATCCGAACTGAGACAGTTTTTTGGGATTAACCCATTGTCACTGCCATTGTAGCACGTGTGTAGCCCAACCCGTAAGGGCCATGAGGACTTGACGTCATCCACACCTTCCTCCCGCTTATCACGGGCAGTTTCCATAGAGTGCCCAGCCGAACTGCTGGCAACTAGGGATGTGGGTTGCGCTCGTTGCCGGACTTAACCGAACATCTCACGACACGAGCTGACGACAGCCATGCAGCACCTGTATCTCGTCCAGCCTAGCTGAAAGCACCATCTCTGGTGCGACGACGAGTATGTCAAGGGTTGGTAAGGTTCTGCGCGTTGCTTCGAATTAAACCACATGCTCCACCGCTTGTGCGGGCCCCCGTCAATTCCTTTGAGTTTTAATCTTGCGACCGTACTCCCCAGGCGGAATGCTTAATCCGTTAGGTGTGTCACCGAATAGTATACTACCCGACGACTGGCATTCATCGTTTACGGTGTGGACTACCAGGGTATCTAATCCTGTTTGCTCCCCACACTTTCGCACCTCAGCGTCAGTATCGAGCCAGTGAGCCGCCTTCGCCACTGGTGTTCCTCCAAATATCTACGAATTTCACCTCTACACTTGGAATTCCACTCACCTCTCTCGAACTCTAGACTGGGAGTTTTGGAGGCAGTTCCGAGGTTGAGCCTCGGGATTTCACCCCCAACTTTCCAATCCGCCTACGCGCGCTTTACGCCCAGTAATTCCGAACAACGCTAACCCCCTCCGTATTACCGCGGCTGCTGGCACGGAGTTAGCCGGGGTTTCTTTACCTGCTACTGTCATTATCATCACAGGCGAAAGAGCTTTACGACCCTAAGGCCTTCTTCACTCACGCGGCATGGCTGGATCAGGCTTGCGCCCATTGTCCAAGATTCCCCACTGCTGCCTCCCGTAGGAGTCTGGGCCGTGTCTCAGTCCCAGTGTTGCTGATCATCCTCTAAAACCAGCTATAGATCGTAGACTTGGTAGGCCGTTACCCCACCAACTATCTAATCTAACGCGGGCCGATCCTTCTCCGATAAATCTTTCCCCCAAAGGGCGTATGCGGTATTACTCTCCGTTTCCAGAGGCTATTCCGCAGAAAAGGGTACGTTCCCACGCGTTACTAACCCGTCCGCCGCTCACCCCGAAAGGCGCGCTCGACTTGCATGTGTTAGGCCTGCCGCCAGCGTTCGTTCTGAGCCAGGATCAAACTCTCAAGTTGAAAAGCTGTTACCAGCTTATCCTTGACGTTCGAGCCTATGCACATCGAATGGTTGTTCAAACCATTCATCTTCTGTTTATCTGTGCTCAGGGTATCCAAAGACAACCAAAGCCGACAAACAGTGAAGCTGACACCACATTATCGGAGCAAGCCCCTAGTGGCGCGATATGATAGGCTGATCCATCGTTAATGAACCAAACTGCCCACATATCTCTTCAGTGTTTTCATACTGTCAAATAACGTAGAAGACAAAACTAAACGAACGCGCCTCACATCTGCTTCGGCGCAACCCGCTCTGCTTTTCCTCAGAAACTTCCTCAGCCCCCAAGCTCTCGCTCCAGAAACCGACCCAGCAACACCTCAGCGCCGCCGGTGAAGGGGCTTTTACGGTCATCACAAACTTCCCGCAACCCCTTTTTTTGATTTTTAACACCTTTTTTTGATTTATATTTTAAATCATTGTTTTTAATAATAAAATATTATTATGCCTCAGTTTTTTCTAGCTTCCAGCTACGAAGCTTTACTCCGTGCGGATGCCCGACAAAGCAAAATCGCCAGCGCAGGCTTACAACGTGAGAATCCTGTCACCTTTTGAGGCCTTGAAATTGGTCAACGCTAAAGAGATTCGCATTTTCAAAGGCCATTGCGTGTTTTGTAAGAGCTCTCAAGACCGATCGGCTCATTCCAGAAATCCGCCGCACTGATTTGGATCCGGGTGCTATTTTATGAAATCTCTATGGGACAGCACTGCCTATATTGCCCAGCCTTCAACGGCGAGCACCGAGAAGACCGATGTTTGATCCAACTTCAACAGAAGTGTTGTTAAATTCGATAATGCTTGATTAGTGTGGTTGAAAAGACGAAAATGCATTCGTCTTGGTATAATTCTTTGGTGTGCTGAATGACCAAGTTAAAACCATATTGGTGGGAACTTACGAAACGTCCTGCGGCATCTGAACAACAGGCGCTGCCAAAAGAGGTCGACATATTGATTGTTGGCGCTGGTTTAACCGGCCTCTCGGCGGCAAGAACGGCCGCAAAAGCTGGCCAGTCTGTTCTGGTTGTTGATGAGCATTCCCCCGGATTTGGCGCAAGTTCGAGAAATGGCGGAATGCTTGGTGGGGGTCACAAGTTGTCAATCGCCGAGATGACTGCGCGCTATGGTGAACACATCGCCTTAGAGCTTTTACGAGAAGCACATTTAGACAGTGGAAAATTTGTGCGCACGGTCATGGCCGAAGAGGCCATCGACTGCGATTACGACCAAGTTGGCCGGTTTCGGGGATTTTGGCACACCCATGAATACGAAACTACTGCACGCGAATTAGAGCAATTGCAAAAGCTGCTGCCAATCGAGGCCAGCCTGCTATCGCAAGCACAGCAGCACCAAGCCGTTGCCTCAGACCTTTATCGCGGCGGGGTGGTTTATCACCAACATGCAGCCATTAACCCCGCCAAATGGGTTTTTGGGCTGCACCGCGCTGCAGTGGATCATGGAACACTCATTCAGGGCAACACGGCTGTTCTTGGTCTTCAAAAATCATCGCATGGGTATTTGGTCAACACCGTAAGAGGCATGGTAAAAGCCGGCAAAGTCCTGCTTGCAACCAATGGATACACGCCCCCCCAAATGGCCGCGTTGCACCGCCGCGTTTTCCCGGTACCTTCTTTTATAATAACAACTGAAAATCTTGGACGCGAGCGTATAAAGCAACTGTTCCCAAGCGATATGATGGTCGTCGAGTCGCGTGCCCGTCATTGCTATTATCGGCCCAGTCCGGACAAAACACGTATTGTTTTTGGCGCGCGCGCTGCACTGTTTGACGCACCAGAAAAATTTGCAATGGGTCAGTTGCGAAAACTGTTAAGGCAGGTCTTTCCCCAATTGGGACAGATTGATATTTCCCATAGCTGGCGCGGATTTACCGGTTTTTCATTTGAATTTATGCCCCATGTTGGACAAATTGACGGGGTTTGGCATGCCGCAGGGTATTCAGGAAATGGCAACACATTGGCCCCGTGGTTAGGTCATAAGGCCGCTTTGCAGATGATAGGTGATCCAGCAGGCGAAACCGCGTTTTCCCATAGCGCGTTGAAAACAAGATGGTGGTATCATAATCGGGCCTGGTTTTTGCCATTTGCCGACTTAGCTTTTCGTGGTCGGGATTTTTGGAGCGATTGGAGCCGGTCTTAGAACTGCTCACTGACAAAATGCCAAGCTTGCGGTTTTGTTCGATGTTAACTTCAACGGGGTAATTTGGGTGCCGCGATGTGAGCCATCGCAAAAGGGCTGCGTGACCGGGCGACCACAACGACACCAAAAGTAGTTTTGCCTTCCTCCAAGTCGACTTTAATTGGCTTTTTTCCCGCGATAATTGGTTCCATTTTGTTTTCCATTGTCGTTTCAGGATGTTCAATCAGCCACGGGAGTGCGGCATTGTGAAATCATTGTCTGGTCCCATTGGAACGACCCGTGATGGATTTATGGAGGTATGGCTTTCGTAATAGTGCCGTTTGATATGCTCCATACTAACTGTTCTCGAGATACCGGGCTGTTGATAAAGATCACGCAGGTAATTCGACAAATTTGGATAATCGGCGATCCGGCGAATATTGCATTTGAAGTGGCCAACATAGACAGGATCAAATCGGATCAGGGTGGTGAACAACCGCCAGTCGGCTTCGGTAATCTGCGCACCAGTTAAATAGCGTTTTCGCGATAAAATATCTTCGAGCCAATCCAAAGTATCAAACAGAGGCGTAATCGCTTCTTCATAGGCTGCTTGTGTGGTTGCAAACCCACAGCGATAGACACCATTGTTCAAAGTGGTGTAAATGCGCTCATTCAGAGTATCAATTTCTGACCGCAAATGTTCAGGGTAATAGTCCCCTTGCGCCGCGCCAACCTCATCAAAAGCCGAATTGAACATGCGGATAATTTCTGGCGATTCGTTTGAAACAATGGTTTTTGTCTGCTTGTCCCAAAGCACCGGCACGGTTACACGGCCAGAATAGTCAGGCTTGGCTTGGGTATAAACCTGATGCAAAAACTGCGCCCCGTTTACCGTATCTGGCACAACACCATCGCCAACATCAAAGGTCCAGCCGTTCTCGGCCATATACCAATGAACAATGGACACCGAAATCATCTTCTCAAGCCCTTTGAGCGCCCGCAAAATCAAAGTACGGTGGGCCCAGGGACAAGCTAAAGAAACATAAAGATGATAGCGTCCCGGCTCGGCTTTAAAACCGCCTTTTCCGCTTGGCCCTGCCGCTCCATCGGCCGTGATCCAATTGCGAAACTGTGGTGCTTTTCGCACGAAACGGCCATTTGTTGATTTGGTGTCATACCATTGATCAACCCATTTTCCTTCTTGAAGTAAACCCATCTTGAAATCCTTGGTTTAGTGGCCTTTTGGTTTGATAAAGCGGTTGTTTCGAAGATCCCTAAAAGCTTGATGTAATTCTTCGCGTGTGTTCATCACAATCGGGCCGTGCCACGCGACAGGCTCTTGTATGGGAGTGCCAGCCACCAATAAAAACCGGATGCCTTCTGGGCCGGCTTGCACAACAATCTCATCCCCAGTTCCAAATTGCACCAGCGTCCGGTTGCCTGACATATCACGTATATTTAGCTCTTCACCGTGTACTTCTTTTTCCAAAAGAACCCCTTGCGGCGTTGAGGCGTCTGCAAATTTGCCTGCACCTTTGAAAATATAGGCGAATGTATTTCGGTAGGTATCAACCTTAAAGGCTTTACGCCGATTGGCTGGAACGGTGATATCAAGGTAAAGTGGATCAGCGGCCACGCCATCTACGGGGCCGCGTTGACCCCAAAAATCGCCAGTTATCACTTTGACCTGGGTCCCATCATCATCGATAATCTGCGGAATTTCTTTGCCCTTTACATCCTGATAACGCGGTGCGGTCATTTTAAGGCTACCCGGCAGGTTGGCCCATAGTTGAAATCCATGCATTTGTCCGTTTACGTTACCGCTTGGCATTTCCTGATGCATGATGCCCGACCCTGCAGTCATCCATTGAATGTCTCCGGCCCCCAGTGTTCCACTATTGCCCAAACTGTCGCTGTGCTCAACTGAACCGCTTAGTACATATGTGATGGTTTCAATGCCGCGATGCGGATGCCACGGAAACCCGCCCGCATAAGCATCCGGAGTTTCGTTGCGAAAATCATCAAAAAGTAAAAATGGATCATGGGTTTTCGGTTTGTGAAACCCAAAAGCGCGATGCAGATGGACGCCAGCACCTTCTAAGGTTGGGCGCGCACTACTAGTTGAAATAGCTGGCCTTAAAGACATGCTCACACTCCTCTAATTTCCCACTTCTGATCAAATAATGCCTTCTTGCCAAATTGCGAGTTCCAATACTGAGAAAAGTCTGATCGAAAAATTAGTCGGTATTGCACCACTTAGGTGGTGGTTATGACTTTTACTTTTAATGAATATGTCAGGTTTTTTGATTAGAATAAGGCTTATAAAAAAGAACCTTATGCTCTAAAATGAAGTATATTGTTGGCCAAATAGAAGATTTACGGTTGTTCACACTGGTTGTGGAACATCGGGGCATTTCAAAAGCTGCAGATAGGCTGAACATTGCAAAATCGGCCGTCAGCAGGCGCCTATACCTAATGGAAGACCGATATGCCGCCAAATTGATTGATCGCGCTCTGGGCCGTTGGAGCAACTTTGATGCAAGTGCTATAGTATCTTCGCGATCCAAAGCCATTGAGTTTGCAAAAAACTGATGTCAGTTCAACGCCAACTACCCACCCCCAATTCATAACCCAGTATTTGCTAGAGGTGTCGATTTGCGGAGGTGCTGGCGCCAGATACTTCCAAATTTTACATTTAAACATTTATGGTAGTTCAAGATCGCAACGCTGATGCAGACAAAAATGTGCCGGAATTTACTTGCTTTTCACAAGGCGCATAGTGCGATAGTCCCACCAAAATGAAATTTTTGTAGGAGATGCGAACGATGACATCATTTCTGAATGTTTTGGTCTTTTTCGCAGCGCTTTTCGCCGCAACGGTGCAACAACTTCACGCAGGCGAAATTGTAACAGATAAAAACGGCAATAAAATACAACTCAATGACGACAAAACGTGGCAATATCTAGACGATCCATCTCTCGATATTCCAGCTATAAAGCAAAGTGTTTTAGGGTACTCTATGGCGGGTGATTTTGACGCTGCATTCGTCGAAACATCCCGAATTATGGACGTGGATGATCGTGATCTGGTACTTCTAAACATATGGAATTTTACTGTGCAGAAATCTGACTGTACCGCAATGGGGAAAATTGTTGAAAATCTTTCAAACCCAGGGAAAAAGCTTGTTTTTGGATTGAACCATAAAAACCTTTGCCCGGAATAAAGCCCTCACCAGATGAGCTAATCATAAAAGGGGCGGTTCCTCTCCTTCCTTGCTAAAAGAGAGCCAACATTTGGAAAAACTCTCTTAGGGAGGAATGCCAAAAGCACGAAATCGATGCAGCCAAGCAAAAATATCGGACTGGCTCAAAGTGACGCGCGCGCGCAAGATGGATTAAGTTCCAGTGAAACCCACCACTTTTCGTGGGTAATATTGTAGATACAAAAATTTATTAATCTAAAAATATAAGCATTAACATATATTTATATCATTATAATGGCGGCCCCTGAAGGACTCGAACCCTCAACCTGCCGATTAGAAGTCGGCTGCTCTATCCAGTTGAGCTAAGGGGCCGCAAGTATATGATGCCTGATAAACCGATTACGAACGGAATTCAAAACCTAAAACTAAAGTTTTTAATTTTGTTTGCTATTAACTGATCGATTGGTGCAAGCTTTGCAAAAGACACGTACCAAAGGCACTCGTCAATGTCACATCCCCCGGTTTTTGATCTTGATCCGGATGTATTTCATGCCGATCCTTATCCGATTCTTAAAAAAATGCGCGCCCAAACGCCAATTGCTTTTGTGCCGGCTCTTAATGCTGTTTTGATCACCCGCCGCGATGACATTTTTACCCTCGAAAAACGTATTGATATCTTTTCATCGGATCAACCTGACGGTTTGATGACGAAATTAATGGGACAAAATATGATGCGTAAAGATGGCGCTGAACATTTGGCCGAGCGCAAAGCCATATTTCCAACAGTTTCACCAAAGAGCGTTCAAAACGTTTGGCGCACAGCATTTGAGCATGCCACAAATGCTGTGCTTGATCGAATTGTTCCAAACAGTCAGGCCGATTTGGTCGCTGATTTTGCAATGCCCGTTTCGGCAGAGGCCCTCAAAGCAATGACCGGCCTTACGAATATGGGCTGGCAAGAAATGGATCGGGTTAGCCAAGGCATGATCGATGGATGCGCCAATTATTCAGCAGACCCGCACGTGGAAGCGCGGTGCAATGAATGCACCGCGTCAATAGATCGCCACATCGATGAAAGAATGGCATCCGGATTTCTTGAAGATGATCTTTCATTGCTGGCCGTGCAGCTCCGTGCCGGCTTAAGCCTAGAGCAAAGCAGAGCAAATATAAAACTGGCAATTTCAGGAGGCCAAAACGAACCTCGAGATGCTATTGCAGGTCTTGTTTGGGCATTATTAAAGCATTCAAACCATCTTGCTGATCTTACCAGCGGCGCGCTAAGCCATTTGCAGGTTTTTGAAGAATACTGCCGCTGGATTTCCCCCATTGGAATGTCTCCGCGCAGAGTGGCAAGAGCCTATAGTTACAAAGGCTTAGAATTCCGCCCTGAGCAAAGGGTATTTTTCATGTTTGGATCAGGAAATCGTGACGAATCTGTTTTTGCAAAACCAGACATGTTTGACCCTTATCAAGACAGCTCAAAAGCCATTGCATTTGGCGCTGGCCCACATTTTTGTGCCGGGGCATGGGCCAGCAAATGTCTTATTGCCGAAGTTGCGATGCCGATGCTTCTCAGCCGGTTTTCTAACATAAGAATTAACGGCCCAGTTGAATTTTCTGGCTGGGCATTTCGCGGGCCAGTGGCGGTTCCAGTGGCGTGGAAAGACTAGATGTTTATATTTTTTATCCGGATTCACTTTTACTTGGGCAGAAGATTGTTTAGAGCTTTTCTATGATGTGGACTATTCCAAATATACTGACTGTCCTGAGGTTGTTGGCGGCGCCAGGTGTAGCGGTGATGTTTTTGTATTTTACACGGCCCTACGCTGATTGGTTCGCGCTTTTATTGTTTGTTGCTGCCGCCATTACAGACTGGTTTGATGGGTTTCTGGCGCGGGCGTGGAAACAGGAAACAAAACTGGGGACAATGCTGGATCCAATTGCCGATAAAGCCATGGTTGTCATCGCTTTGATGATTATTGTCGGTTACTCAAGTATGTCACCATGGTTGGTTTTGCCGGCGACAGTGATTTTGTTTCGAGAAGTGTTCATATCCGGACTGCGCGAATTTCTGGGGGATACAGCTGGTACTCTTAAAGTCACTGTTTTGGCGAAATGGAAAACCACCGCCCAGATGGTGGCCATTTCTTTTCTGTTCTCACAAGGTGTCTTTGAGCATTATCTAATCATGTCATCTATTGGCATGGATCAAGAGGCAATTACCTCTGTTTTAGATGGGGGCGTCAATGACGATATAGGGCTGCGTTGGAAATTCAATGCGATGGTATGGTCCGGAAATATTGGTGTTGGCTTGCTCTGGGTTGCAGCGGCTTTGACCTTAGTCACCGGGTTTGACTATTTCGCAAAGTCATTGCCTTTTTTAAAGGATGACGGTTCATGAGAGTGCTTTACTTTGCCTGGCTCAGGGAACGTATTGGAGTGCCCGTCGAAGATATCGAGACATCAGCAGAAACCATTGAAGACCTCGTTCTAGAACTTAGCAATCGCACGCCGCGCTATAAGGCCGCTTTTTCCGATCTTAGTGCTGTGCGCTGTGCACTTGATCAAAACCTTGTATCGTTTGACACACCATTAGGTGATGCAAGAGAGGTTGCATTTTTTCCACCCATGACGGGCGGCTGATAATGGGCGTAATAATACAAAAATCTGCTTTTGACGTTGGCGATCAGATCAATGCGTTTTCTCAAAATCATACTAAAATGGGTGCGATTGCCACCTTTACGGGCATCGTGCGCGATAATGATAATGAGACCCTGAAAGCAATGGAGATTGAGCATTATCCCGGAATGGCAGAAAAAGCTATTTCCGAAATTGTGCAGACTGCAATGAAGCGATGGTCATTGGGCGATGCTTTGGTTATTCATCGCCACGGCACACTTGAGCCCGGTGAGGTCATCATGATGGTTGCCACCGCCGCTATTCACCGAAAAGATGCATTTGAAGCCGCTGAATTTTTGATGGACTATTTGAAGTCTCGCGCCCCGTTTTGGAAGAAAGAAATCACCAAAGAGGCTGTAACTTGGGTGCCAAGTAAGCAGAATGATGAAGATGCTCTAGACAGATGGTAAGCTAGGCCTTTTCTTCATCTTTGTTAATCTGTGACAGCAAATCTTCGTTTTCAAGCCGCGCATTGTGCAGACCCTCCATAGCTGCCTTTAATTCAGCTTCGGTTTGCGTCATCTGACTGGTTAGATCAGCCTCACGCTGCTGCATATAAGAAATCGCGCTATCTCTTGCTTCTTCTGCGTCATTGAGCTCTTGCGCCATACGCTCAAATTCGCTGATGTCCGATTTGGCAACCCGGGTGAAGCGATGCAAAAGCCAATGTGCAAACCAGCCCACCGCAAACGCCACAAACAAAACTGTGGCAGTTGCGATGATAAATTCAATTCTGTTCATCTGCGGCCTCTTTGGGTTGTGATTGCGGTTCAGCTAGATCATCTGATCGAAGATTAGTCTGGTCAATAATTAGGTTAAACTCAATGCGCCGATTTATTTCGCGTCCATCTTCTGTATCATTGGGCGCAATGGGCTGGCTTTCACCATAGCCTTTTGCAACAAAACTAGAGGTTAAAATTCTACGCCGTTGAAGCTCAACCAGAACCGCCTGGGCGCGCGATTGACTAAGTTCCTGGTTCATCTCTTCGCGGCCTTGGCTATCGGTGTGCCCCGCAATTTCAAGCGGTATCTCGCCGCATGTTTTGAAGATGTCTGCCAAGTCATCTAAAAGTCCATGTCCGTCAATATCAACCCGGTCTGAACCAGGCTCAAAATTTATTTTTCGATCTTCCAACATGCCATTAATTTGTGCAAGGCACTCCTCTGAAGATGGCACATATTGTTCAATCTTGCGCGGAGGCACATATTCCACTTTTACTCTAAATTCGTAACCTTGGGGCAGTTTTTCGATCAGTTGATTGGTAATATCAGCCTTTGCTGTTTCTTGTTCGGTGCGACCCTTCACCTCAACCTCATCCAAAGTAATGGTCACAATACCTTGTTTTAACAGCGACAGCGCCTCGACGCCTGCCATAACATAAATCGACCAGTCCTTTGGTAAACTGTCATCTAAACTAAGCGTACTATAGACCGCATCCTGACCAAAACGGGCTTTAGCCAGGCTCTGGAAAATCTCTTCGTTGACAGCACTTTTAATCGGTCCGCGAAACTGCGCTAAACCTTCAGGGCTAAGCGTAGCAATGAATTCAGCTTGACCCTTCCCAGTCGCCGTTTTGAGTTTCGGCAGAATTCCCTGAATATCATAAACATCGGGCAGAACAGTTTTTAGATCTCCGATAGCTTTGTCAAATTCTTCTTGTGGGGTGGCCGCATCGGCCACAAATTTAATCTCTATATCAGTAATGGTTAAGCTACCTGACGCCAAACTATCCAAGGTTTTTAAAGATTTTTGGACAGCTTCCGGCCAGTTTGCATCTGGCATACCCAATCCTATTTGGCAGCTTTGCTTACCCTCAAAGGCATAGGCCATTATGCTATTTAATATCTGATCTTGAACTTCGGCGTCTAACGCGGAACATGCTTCTAGGCGAAAACCTTCTTCGCGCTTGATGGCACGGAAAACAAAAGGGGAAATAACCGGCCTTGGCACCATGACATCAAGTAAAAGCGCAACACCCTTTGGCGTTGATCGCGTCAAAACGGCTTGTAGGTTGCGTTTTTCCCCCAATGAATCTGCTAGTGTCTCGACCTTCACAGACCCCGCAGCGATTGTGATTTTTGCGATCTCGGTTTCTTTTACCGCCTCAAGTGCAAGGCGAAGCGCGGGCTCCCAATTAAGTGGGGCTGGATAAGCAGCCGCAGTTATCAAATCGTTAACCTGCTTACCCAAACCAGCTGATTTCGCTAATTTCTTCATGAAGCCAGCGCGATCACTATTTTCCGGCATCAACCCGATAACTGACAACGTCGAGGTGTTGTTTAGAATTTCTAAAGAAAAATCTGGAGTGTACCCATCACCGCTGTCTAGCAAGGCTGTTTGATCTACTATGCGCGCGGCATCAACAACACTGCCTGCGACACTGATTGCCTGAAATCTTTCAGCCTCATCTATCGCGTCGCCAATAACAAACACTTGCAGACCATCAGCTTCTGCATGGGCCCAAGTCAGCCCTGCCTCTTCAAAGCTTTGATTGATTGCGTTTTTAGACGCTTCTTCAATGAATCGCACTGAAAAGCCTGCTGCGAAAACACACAAGCATGCTGCAATGATAAAGCAAACTAGGGGGTAAATTACCCAAGAAAGTCGCATTTTCGTTCCATTGGTAAGAATTCTCTTGGCTTTGATAAAGCCAACCCCTTCATGTTTCAATCACGCGATCAACGCAACTGTGAAAAATGCAAGTAGCAATAATCCTGCATCCCGATTTGATCTAAATATTCTGAGCAAAACTGTTTCGTCGTTTATGTCTAAGCGCTGCATTTGCCATAAGAGGTGAGCTATGAACGCAAAAACGCCCAAGGTACATAGCACCCTTGGACCTGCTTGCAGGGCAGCAAAAATTGCTGAAATCATTAAAAGGCCGCTGATGACCGTAAACCATCGTAGCCAAATCAAGCTATCATCACCAAACAGGCGCGCTGTCGACTTGATGCCAATTAAGGCATCATCTTCCCTGTCCTGATGGGCATAGATCGTATCATAAAACAATGTCCAAGCTATGCCGGCAAAATACAAAAGAAAGGCCGGCCAGCCTAGTCCGCCGCTGTGTGCTGCATAGCCTAGCAAAGCGCCCCAATTAAATGCAATTCCCAAGAACACCTGAGGCCACCAGGTAAATCTTTTTGCAAAAGGGTAAATTACAACTGGCAAAAGAGCGATCAAACCAAGAAAAATCGCAGCCTTTTTAAAAGACATTAGAATTAACGCGGCTAAAGCAACTTGAATCAACATCCAAATCAACGCCTGCTTCACTCTCAACTGACCAGATGGAATGGGCCGGGATTTTGTTCTCGCCACCTGCCCATCCAGATTTCGATCCGCTATATCATTCCATGTACAACCAGCCCCACGCATTAATACAGCACCCATCGCGCAACCGATAAAAATCCATAAATCTGAAAAATTAGGGTCACTTTTTTCAAGAATCGCCAGCACCAACCCCCACCAACAGGGAATCAATAATAACCAAGTGCCAATCGGTCGATCCATTCGGGACAATCGCAGATAGCCCTGTGCCCAGATTGGGGCCATGGTATCAACCCAGTTTCCTTTAACGGCATCAAAAACTTGATCACTGACCTCTGGCTTTGTGTCTCGCTCGGACATATGTTGGCTTTCATGACAACTAAAATCAGGCTCTTTGTAGATCAACCACTTGGCGCAGCGCAATCTGTTCAATTGACGCGCGAGCAAGCGCATTATTTGTTTTCAGTTATGCGCCAACCCGTGGGCGCCTCCGTGTCGCTTTTTAATGGCAAGGATGGGCAGTGGCAGGCGGAAATAATCGAAGCAGGCAAGCGCAGTGGTCTTTTGCTTTGTAAAAAACTTACTAAATCTTTGCAGATGCCGCCAGACCTATGGTTTATATTTGCCCCGATCAAAAAGTCGCGCACCGACTTCATTGTTGAAAAAGCTGCCGAAATGGGCGCGGCGCGTATCTTACCTGTACAAACGGAATTCACCAATTCCGAACGTATCCGCCGCGATCGGCTGCAAGCTCATGCAATTGAAGCCGCAGAGCAATGCGGCGGTACCTTTGTGCCCGAAGTTGACGAGATGCGTTCTTTAGCCAACCTTCTTAGCGCTTGGCCCGCGGGCAGGCATCTGCTGTTCTGTGATGAAGAAAAGGTTGGTCAAACCTGCTCTTTGGCTGGTTTTCCAAAGGGTCCTTGGGCAATATTGATTGGCCCAGAGGGCGGTTTTTCCAAAGCAGAGCGACAAAAATTAAATGGTCTTTCATTCACTCATAGCATCGCTTTAGGTCCGCGCATTTTGCGCGCGGATACAGCAACCGTTGCTGCCTTAACCCTATGGCAGAAACACCTTGGTGATTGGTCATGATCAGACCGGAAGCCAAACGGGCGCTTTGGCGGTGGCGTGAAGTTTTGTTCGGGATCACCATTGCCGCCCTAGGCTATCTTTGGGTGACATCCTATTTTGGACTGCTGCGCTGGCTGGGCATTGTGCTTTTCATTATTGGCGGTGCGCTATTATATATTGGGTTTCAGCGTGGCCGCTTTCGCAGTGATCAAGACGGTCCCGGTGTAATACAGGTGGTCGAAGGACAAATCGCCTATTTTGGCCCATCAGAGGGTGGTCTGGTGGCAATTCCGGACATTACCCGCATTTCTTTGGTGACGCATAACAGCGCGCGATGTTGGAAATTAGAGCAGCGCACATTGCCCACAATCTATATCCCTGTGACCGCCAAAGGCACGGATCAGCTATTTGATGCATTTGCAACTTTACCCGGCCTAGGGATCGAAAGCATGGTACAAAAATTGACCCAAGACACTTCTCAATCAATTTTGATATGGGAACGCACCGATATTTCTAGTTCAAAAAATTATTTGCATTGACAGCGTCGAAAACCGCGCCCAAACCTAACAGCCAGAGCAGAATGGAGAGCCCTTAATGTCTATCCCTCAATCCGGTGAAGGGTTCATCGAAAAACCCGAACAAATGGTTGATTATCTGGCGTCGGGCTGCAAGCCTAAAGCCGATTGGCGGATTGGAACCGAGCACGAAAAATTCGGTTACTGTAAGGATACCCTTAAGCCTTTACCCTATTCTGGCGAACGCTCGATCCTCACGGTATTAGAGGGATTACGGGACGAATATGGATGGTCTCCGATTTTGGAGGCTGGCAATCTTATTGGTTTGAATAAAAACGGCGCCAATGTTTCCCTAGAACCGGGAGGTCAACTAGAATTATCTGGCGCTCCACTCGAGACTATTCATGAAACCTGTGACGAGGTGAATACCCACTTGCGTGAGGTGAGATCGGTGGCCGATCGGGTGGGTGTGGGCTTTATAGGACTGGGCGCAGCGCCAACATGGCATCACGAAGAGATGCCTGTGATGCCTAAAGGCCGTTACAAACTAATGACAGATTATATGGACCAGGTTGGCAGCATGGGAAAATCCATGATGTATCGCACCTGCACCGTTCAAGTTAATCTCGACTTTAGCTCTGAAGCAGATATGGTTCAAAAAATGCGTGTGGCATTGGCTTTGCAGCCGGTTGCAACAGCTCTTTTTGCCAACTCTCCCTTTTTTGAAGGAGGGCTAAATGGGCACCGCAGCTGGCGCAGCCGTATCTGGCGCGATTTAGATGCAGATAGAACCGGCATGTTGCCGTTTGTATTTGAAGACGGTTTTGGTTTCGAGGCATGGGTCGACTACGCACTGGATGTGCCAATGTATTTTGTTTACCGCGACGGAAAGTATTTGAATGCACTCGGGCAGTCATTTCGGGATTTTCTAAAGGGCCAGTTGCCTGCTCTGCCCGGACAAATTCCTACCTTGGGGGATTGGGCAGACCACTTAACAACAATTTTTCCAGAAGCGCGCGTAAAACAATTCATTGAAATGCGGGGCGCAGACGGTGGCCCATGGCGCAGGCTATGCGCCCTACCGGCATTTTGGGTCGGCTTGTGCTATGATCAAACCACATTGGATGCTGCTTGGGATTTGGTCAAAGATTGGGATGCCGAAACAAGAGAGAATTTGCGAATTGCGGCATCACAAAATGGTTTGAATGCGTCTGTTGATGGCATCAATTTTTCCGAGTTGGCGAAAGAAGTGGTTGCTCTTGCACATCAAGGATTAGAAAAGCGTGGGCGCAAAGGTGCCAACGGATTGCTGGCAAATGAAACTCATTTTCTGAATGCTCTGCATGACACTTTAGCTTCTGGCAAATCACCAGCAGATGAGTTGATAGATCTCTACAACACTGAGTGGCAACAAGATGTCTCGCCCATTTTTAAGGCAATGAGTTACTAAAAAATCAAGAACATTCAATTTTAGATATTAATGAGTTGGTTAAGGTGTCTGCCGTATTCTCCTTATTGGGTGAAATAGGTGGTGAAATGCGAAGCTCTGACGATTCTGTCGCTCCGATCATTATTAAGCGGAAAAAAATTATTAATAACAGCACGCCTCATTCAGCAAATTTTGCCAGTCAGTTGGCGGCTTTTTCCTCTGTTGAACAGCAGGTTCTCACCAATAATCACCTCGAAACAATCAAAACCCATTTAGGGTCTTCTGAACTTTTACAATTTACAGAGTGGATCGGAAAATTTGCCAAAGTTACAGGGCCTGCACATTTTTCCGGAACATCAATTGATATTGCCATATCTATTCCTGAAAGTACTGAGCGGGCAGATTTTATCGTAAAAAACGAATCTGGATCCGTTGTCTTCCGCAAACCAATATCCAACGACACCACAGAATTTAGTTGGGGGGGCAGATTACCTCTGGAGAAACTGCACGAAATGCAGCCTATGAGTTCTTTGTTGAAACATTCAAAAAGGATGCCAGTCAGGGTGAAACAGAGATGCCCGCCTATCAGAATATCAAAGAGGTGCGCCTAGACAAAGGTGAGCATAGCATCCTTTTTTCAGGAGGTCTGTCAGCCGACCCAAAAGCAATTTCCGCTGTAAGAAACTAAACTCACGCTTGCGTCAATGCGCACCCTCCCCTATGGCAAATAATTGCATACAGGGTATCAAGAACTTGCCAACCGAACAGCTGACACATGAACTGATAGACCAAGGGATATTGAAAGCTCCTGCGGAGTGGACCGAACTGGCGGGGGGGCGGTCCAATCGTGTTTGGCACTTGAAAATTAATAATGCTTTGGATTTATGTGTAAAACTCTATCCAAAACACCCGTGGCAAAACCCATTATTTCCGAATGACCCTTTGGGTGAGCACATCTGCCTAAAGGCCTTAGCGCCGCATGGGCTCAGCCCAAAACCCGTTGCATTTATAAAAACACCTGTCGGACCTTGCCTGATTTATGAACATATTGCCGGTACGCTTCTTGAGGATCAGGTGATCTTAATGGCACAATGCTTGGCACAGTTGCATCAATTGCCCCCTTTGAAAGGTTTGCGCAACGCGTCTGTTGGCTCCAGCCAAATGAGGGCAGATGGGATGAATATACTTGGCATGTGTAACACCCCTGAAAAAGATGTGGTTCACAGCCTGATGCCCGACACCCATGTTGCGCCAGTTGCAAAGCGGTGGATGATCCATGCCGATCCTGTTCCCGCCAATGTTATTATAAACCAAGGCCGTGCGAAATTAATTGACTGGCAATGCCCAGCTTTGGGTGATCCTGCCGAAGATCTATGTCATTTTCTATCGCCGGCAATGCAGTGGCTTTATCGTCAAGCCATCTTGTCTGATATTGAAGTTTCATCCTTTATCAGCAGTTATGCGCAATATTCTGCAGTTTTTGATAAAGCCCGCTTTTTAAATTTGCGTGCTTGGTATTCTTGGCGCATCGCAGCTTATTGTCTGTGGCAGGTTGAACATGGCAATTCTGCTTATAAAAAAGCGTTAAAGCATGAAATTTCTGATCTAAAAAAAGCACATGCCAAGATAGCTTAAAACAGCGCCGCCAGCAAGTGAGAGGATGATCCATAGTGGCAAAAGCCCAATGGGTTTCTTCCGCTCTGGTTCATAAACCTCAGATTGCCGGACCAAAGCTCTTTCGACCAATTGGGGCAATCGGGGCCCAAATCGTGACAAGACCTGCGCGGTTTTGGCCAAGTCGCTTAAAACCGCCCTTGGACCAATGCTTTGGCGTATATAATCTTCAACAGTGGGTCGTGCGGCCTGCCAGATATTGATATGTGGATTAAGCGACCGGGCGACGCCCTCAACGACCACCATAGTGCGCTGCAGCAGGATCAATTCGGTGCGGGTTTCCATGCCGAATCGTTCGGTAACCTCGAACAGGTAACTTAGCAAACGGCCCATTGAAATCCGTGTTGCATCCATGCCGAAAATTGGCTCTCCAACCGCTCTCAGAGCCCGCGCAAATTCATCAACATCGCGATCCGCAGGAACATAGCCGGCTTCAAAGTGAACCTCGGCAACCCGCTTGTAGTCTCTGCGAATGAAGCCAAATAGAATTTCTGCATAAACCCGTCTGGTATACTCATCAATATGACCCATAATACCAAAGTCATAGGCAACGATATCACCGTTCGCGGAAACCTTTAAATTGCCTTGGTGCATATCGGCGTGAAAGTAACCATCACGCAAAGCATGTTTTAAAAAAAGCTGTAGGACACGTTCGCCCAGCGCTGCGCAGTCATGTCCAGCCGCCTCTAGGGCCTCATTATCGCCCAGCGGCGTCCCTTCAACCCAATCAAGGGTCATTACCCGTCGACTGGATAGCGGCCATTGAATGGCGGGCAGCTGAAAGCCAACGTCATTTTTAGTGTTTGCTGCAAATTCTGAAGCTGCTGAACTTTCCAATCTAAGATCAAGCTCGCCTTGTACAACACCTTCGAAATGCGTGATCACTTCGATCGGGCGCAACCGCCGAGAAGATGGCGATAACATTTCAATCAATCGGGCTGCAAAATAGAATGCATCAATATCTTTTTGAAATGCTTTTTCTATATTCGGCCGCAAAACTTTTACCGCAACCAATTTATCGGTTTCGCGAATGCGCGCCTTGTGGACCTGCGCGATCGAAGCGGCCGCAACAGGTTCACTAAAGTCGGCA
Source organism: Paracoccaceae bacterium (assembly GCA_902512685.1). Taxonomy (GTDB): domain Bacteria; phylum Pseudomonadota; class Alphaproteobacteria; order Rhodobacterales; family Rhodobacteraceae; genus CABZJG01. Next base: position 35,782 of record CABXKH010000003.1, read on the forward strand.
AATACAGTGCCGGGATCACTACCGGTTTCTTCGAGAAAGCTGGCTTTTGCTTCATCGGTGGAAAAGGGCGGTAACTTATCTTGTAAAATACGCAGTTGCAGCGCCAAATCTTCGCCAACCACATCTGGCCGGGTCGATAAAATCTGACCAAACTTAATATAGGCAGGACCTAATGATGTGAGCGCGCGCGTGGCGGGCGGCATTGTCGGGTCACCCTTAAAGCCAAGCCATTTAAACGGCCAGCCCAAGATGCGTGCAGCCAACCGCAGTGACTTTGGGGCTTCAACCGCATCCAGAACAACTCCCATCGCGCCCGTTCGTTCAAACGTTGCACCCGTGCGGATCAATCGCCATATGTTATGAGGCCCCCGCACCTAAATTTTCCACCCCGAATGCAAGCAAGCAACTCCTGCTGTTAAGTTACGATATTTGGCATTTTCAAATCCCGCAGATCGCACCATGTTCAAGAACATGTCTTGATCCGGAAATTTTCGAATGGACTCAACCAAGTATTGATAACTGTCACGGTCATTTGCAATCAACTGACCCATCAAAGGAATAAGATTAAACGAATATCGATCATAGGCCCATTGCATCGCCGGATTGGGGATTTGGGAAAATTCCAAAACCATAAGGCGACCGCCAGGCCTAAGAACACGAAACGCTTCGTTCAATGCATCTTGGGGGCGCGTCACATTGCGAATGCCAAAACTGATTGTATAGACATCAAAGCTATTGTCGGGAAACGGCAAGGCCATTGCATCGCCAACCGACCAATCCAGCTGATCAATCATTTGATTGGCTTCGGCGCGTTTACGGCCCTCAGCAAGCATTTCTTCGGTCAAATCCAAAACTGTTGCATGGCCTTGTCCCGCGCGCTTTAAAAACCGATACGCAATATCGCCGGTCCCGCCCGCAACATCCAACAGCTTTTGCCCTGAACGAGGGGCCAGCCAATCCATCATTGCGTCTTTCCAAAGCCGGTGAATCCCGCCGGACATAACATCATTCATGATGTCATAACGTGAGGCTACGCTGCCGAAAACACCCTGAACACGGCCCGCCTTTTCCGACTCGGATACCGTTTCAAATCCAAAATGGGTTGTTTTCTCTGACTGATCAGTCATTTACCAGCGCCTCGTTTTTCAACACACACTTACAGTATGAGCTAACGTGAACACAATGCGGCAGTTGCGCATGTTTTTATCAATTTAATTGATGGCAAGCACGCAATAACTGAAAGGGCAAGCCGCGTAGAAATTTCACCACAGAGTTCTAGAAAGGTCAGGCACGGACCTATATAGAAAATAGTGTCACGGAACCAGGAAGCCAAATATGCCTGAATTGCCCGAAGTCGAAACTGCTCTGCGCGGCCTTGCCCCCGCTATAGAGGGCAGAACCGTTTTGCACACAAGCGTAAACCGCCCAGATCTGCGATGGCCATTTCCCGATAACATGGCTGATCGTATCACCGGGCAAAAAATTTGCAGGTTATGGCGCCGTTCGAAATATATTCTGGCAGATTTGACCAGCGGTGAAACCTTGCTGATCCACTTTGGGATGTCTGGAAGAATATTGATATCAGGTGATCCGTTGGGGCAATTTGTGCACGATCATCCAGCGGCTCAAAAGCATGATCATGTGGTTTTTGATATCGATAATGGGGCGCGGGTAACCTTTAACGATCCACGCCGTTTTGGAGCCATGGATTTGCTACGCACTGATAGCGCTAATCACCACCCATTGCTGCGCGATATTGGCCCAGAGCCTTTGAGCAATGCTTTCAATGAAACCTATCTTATCGACCGCATCAAAAGAAAGAACTCGGCTATTAAATCGGTTCTTTTAGATCAAAAAGTTGTTGCAGGGCTTGGCAACATTTATGTTTGCGAAGCTCTTTACAGGGCGGGGATTTCACCCAAACGGCAGGCTGGAAAAATATCAAAGACGCGTCTTGCGGCCTTGGTTCCAATCATACGCCAAGTTTTGGACGAAGCAATAAGAGCTGGTGGTTCCTCATTGCGCAATTTTCGTCAAGCAGACGGAGAGTTGGGTTATTTTCAGCATAACTTCAATGTCTACGGACGCGAAGGGCTGCCCTGTCTAACCGATGGTTGTGATCATGTTGTGCAGCGCATCGTACAATCTGGAAGATCAAGTTTCTATTGCAATGGGTGTCAAAATTAACTGCACTCATATTTCTGGACATGGTTTTTCTTTATGTGCTAAGGGGTTAATTCTGATCGAAACAACCGAAAGTCTGTTTCATGGCCTATGAGACGATAGTCGTCGAAGTCGAAGATCACGTCGCACTGATCACTTTAAATCGCCCCACAGCCTTAAATGCATTGAATGACCAACTGCTTGGTGAGTTGTGCGATGCTTTGGCAGATGCACAGAAAAACGAAAAGGTGCGTTGCATTGTTATAACCGGATCGGAAAAGGCGTTTGCCGCCGGTGCAGACATTAAAATGATGAGCGAAAAGAGCTTTGTTGACGCCTTTGCGGGCGATCTTTTCACCGATGCCTCTGACCGTATTACAGCCGTGCGCAAACCCATCATTGCGGCTGTTTCGGGCTATGCTTTGGGCGGCGGCTGCGAACTTGCGATGATGTGTGATTTTATCATTTGCTCTGACACTGCCAAATTTGGCCAACCAGAAATTAACCTTGGTGTTTCGCCAGGGCTCGGTGGAACACAGCGACTCACAAGGTTCATTGGCAAATCGAAAGCCATGGACATGAATTTGACCGGCAGGTTTATGGAAGCAGAAGAAGCGGAAAGATGCGGCTTGGTCAGTCGGGTAGTTCCAGTTAAAAACCTGATGACCGAAGCAATGGCTGCGGCAACAAAAATTGCTGAAAAGTCGCTGATCACAGCCATGGCTGTTAAGGAAATGGTGAACCGCTCTTATGAAAGCACCTTGCAAGAAGGTCTTCTTTTCGAGCGCCGTGTGTTTCATTCATTATTTGCCACAGAGGATCAAAAAGAAGGCATGGCGGCCTTTATGGAAAAGCGAGAGGCAAAATTTCGCGATAAATAGACAAAACCATAAAGATTTTCACCTTGATTATATCAAAGCACTGTTGACTCGCGCTTAAGTCAGGCCTAAAGACGCGACTTCAGATGATAGAACCCAAAAAGCGGGAAAAAAAGAATGGCTAATACGCCCCAATCTAAAAAGCGCGCCCGCCAAAACGAGCGCCGCAATGAGATAAACAAAGCGCGTCGCTCGCGGATTCGCACATTTTTGCGCCGTGTAGAAGAAGCAATCGAATCCGGTGATAAAGATGCGGCAAGTTCTGCACTTGTTTCAGCCCAGCCCGAATTGATGCGGGGCGTGACAAAAGGTATTTACCACAAAAACACCGCAGCGAGAAAAATGTCGCGTTTGACGGCACGGGTAAAATCCATCGCCTAATTCGCCGTTTCTTGGATTGAAATGCGTCGCATCTGCGGCGCATTTTGTGTTTTTTTGAGTGTTTAAATTTATTAAGAGATTCTTTTTCCAAATTATCCGAGTCAAGCCCGAAGATATGTTGCTCGCTCTACCAGAGTATTGTTATCTTGATTCTGCGAGTCACTGCGCCTTGGGGGACAGTACATTGCCTTTTGATGTTCGATTGTTCAGGATGTAAAAGCCAACAATCATTTCTTTGGTTATGCTGTTTTTGGTTTGTTGGGTCTGATCCTAACATATATCCCTTGTTGTATTTAAAGGCTTGATGTGCGTCGCAAACAGCATGCCGTATAAGTGACGGTGTTATTTGGTGAACTGTGGTGTATCGATCCAATGTGTTTTGGGATCAATACAGGGGGTATGGATGGCTGGGATAAAAAGACTATGACTGAAGACGAATGGAGTGCTTTACAAAAAACACTTTCAAACACAATTGGCCAAAATAACTATGCAAACTGGATTGCCCCTTTGGAGTTTTCCTGCGTCGAGGGCGACATAGCGGTTTTTAACGTGCCTACAAATTTCCTTGGAAACTATGTTTCCCAGAATTTTGGTGATGTTTTACTGTATCGAATTTCTGAATCTAATGGCTCAATTAAACGTATTCGTTTTAATGTGCCTGAAAACAAACCTTTGAAAACAATGCAGTCAGGGTCTGCCCATAACCCGGTTTCCAAGAACGCCAAATCGGATCAGAGCGTTCAAAAAGATGAACAGCTCCCTGGTGCCCCTTTAGACCAGCGTTTTAAGTTTGATACGTTTGTTGTTGGCAAGCCAAACGAGCTTGCACATGCCGCGGCAAAGCGCGTTGGCGAAGGCGCCTCTGTTACCTTTAATCCGTTATTTCTATATGGCGGTGTTGGTTTGGGCAAAACCCACTTGATGCATGCTATTGCATGGGAATTACAATCACGCCGACCTGAATTAAACGTTCTTTATCTATCTGCCGAACAATTCATGTACCGATTTGTACAAGCCCTGCGCGACCGCAAGATGATGGACTTTAAGCAGTTGTTCCGCTCGGTTGATATTTTGATGGTAGACGATGTGCAATTCATCGCTGGCAAAGACAGCACACAAGAAGAATTTTTCCATACCTTTAATGCTTTGGTTGATCAGAACAAACAAATCATTATTTCTGCAGACCGCGCTCCGGGCGAAATAAAAGATCTTGAAGAACGGATTAAAAGCCGGATGCAATGCGGTTTGGTGGTTGATTTGCACCCAACTGATTATGAACTGCGTCTGGGAATTCTACAGTCAAAAGTTGAAGCACATAAGTCGCAATATCCCGACCTTACCATTGAACCAAATGTTCTTGAATTTCTTGCACTGCGCATTTCAACAAATGTGCGCGTTCTAGAAGGGGCTTTGACACGGTTGTTTGCTTTTGCGTCCCTTGTCGGGCGCCCGATTACTCTTGAGTTGGCTCAGGATTGTCTTGCGGATGTCTTGCGCGCTTCTGAGCGTAAAATCACGGTAGAAGAAATTCAGCGTAAAGTATCCGAGCACTACAACATCCGGCTATCTGACATGATTGGACCCAAACGGGTGCGAACCTATGCCCGCCCAAGACAGGTTGCAATGTATTTATCAAAACAGCTGACCAGTCGTAGCCTGCCTGAAATTGGCCGCCGATTTGGCGGTCGCGACCACACGACAGTCATGCACGGTGTTAAGCGCATCGAAGACCTAAAAGTGCAAGATGGCCAGGTGGCAGAGGATTTAGAGATGCTTCGGCGGGCCCTAGAAGCATAAATATCAACAATTTGGTGCTTTTTCTTTCGTTACTGGAAGGCTGGCCTTTGACAGTCGGTTTGTTTGCGTGGCAAATAAGAAAACACTTGAGCCTGACGGGGAATAGGTTAACTTTTGCCTCCCGGCAAAGATTGGAGCAAAGGCAATGAAACTGAGCATTGAACGCAGCGTGCTGTTAAAAGCAGTCTCTCAGGCACAATCCGTGGTCGAGCGCCGAAATACGATCCCAATTCTTGCGAATGTGTTGATCGAGGCGGAAGGCGAAAATGTGCATTTTCGGGCGACCGATCTAGATATCGAAGTCATGGACCGCGCTGTTGCTCAGGTCGAACGCGCTGGGTCGACAACCGTATCAGCGGTAACCTTGCATGAAATTGTCAGAAAATTGCCGGACGGCGCTTTGGTTACGCTCACCGATGATGGGGCCAGTGGCAGGATAACAGTTGAGGCAGGCCGCTCTAACTTTTCTCTTGCGACCTTGCCAAAAGAGGACTTTCCCGTCATGGCAAGTTCTGAATATACGGCTAACTTTACGGCGCCTGCGCCAGTTTTGCGGCGTCTTTTCGACAAATCTAAATTTGCCATTTCTACCGAGGAAACAAGATATTACCTCAATGGTGTCTATATGCATGTGAGCGACTCCGACGGCGGTCAGGTATTGCGCTGCGTTGCAACAGACGGGCATCGGCTTGCGCGAATTGATGCAGATCTTCCAGAAGGGGCAAAAGATATGCCCGGCGTGATTGTACCGCGTAAAACGGTTGCTGAATTGCGCAAGGTTTTGGAAGATGACGACATGCAAATAGCCGTATCCGTGTCTGAAACCAAAGTACGCTTTGCAACACCAGATATCACCATGACATCCAAGGTAATCGACGGCACTTTTCCTGATTACACGCGGGTTATTCCGCAAGGCAACACCAAAAAACTTGAGGTCGACGCAAGTGAATTTGCACGGGCTGTGGATCGTGTGTCCACTGTTTCTTCGGAGCGCTCGCGCGCAGTCAAACTATCGCTTGATGAAGATCGCTTGGTTTTGTCGGTAAACTCGCCCGATAGCGGCGCGGCCGAGGAAGAGCTTGCTGTGGCCTATGGAGATGAGCATCTCGAGATCGGCTTTAACGCCAAATATCTGTTGGAAATTGCAAATCAGGTTGATCGTGAAAACGCTGTCTTTATGTTCAATTCATCTGGCGATCCAACTTTGATGCGCGAAGGCAATGACGCAAGTGCGGTTTATGTCGTCATGCCTATGCGCGTTTGATTTGTCGTTTACCAACACTTATTCGGCTTTTCTCGCAGGTCATCCATTGTGCCTAAAAGAGTCAGAAAATGTCGTACCTTAGTACGCTAACTCTATCGCACTTTCGCTCACATAAGGGGGCGCGGTTAAGCGCAGATCAACGCCCCGTGGCCATCTACGGCGCAAACGGATCAGGCAAAACAAACATACTGGAAGCCATTTCCTTGTTTTCACCTGGCCGCGGCCTGCGCCGTTCCAGCGCCGAAGATATGATGCGCCGCCCAGATAATCTAGGCTGGAAGGTTGGCGGTATTCTTACCGCAGCGGCAACCGAATATGAGGTAGAGATTACTTCAAACAATGGTGCAGCGCGCCAAGTTAAAATAGATGGAAAGCCCAAAGCACAAACCGCGCTCGGGCAGCTTGTGCGCATATTATGGCTGGTGCCAGCGATGGACAGGTTATGGATCGAAGGCGCCGAAGGCCGGCGGCGATTTCTTGACAGAATTACCCTTAGTTTTTCGCCCGCGCATGCGGATCAGTCCTTAAAATATGAAAAAGCCATGCGCGAACGCAATCGGCTTTTGAAAGATCAAGTCACCGATCCACATTGGTATGCTGCATTAGAGGGGCACATGGCTCAAGCTGGGTTCGCGATTATGGCTGCGCGTATCGATGCTTTGGAAAAAATACGCACGGCGCAACTTGGGGGAAGAACTGCATTTCCAACCGCTGATCTATCAATTGCAGAAACGCAAAGGGATATTCCTGATGATGTTGATGACTTTTGCATTTCTTTGCAGGAAAACAGAGCCCGTGATATGGCCGCCGGGCGTTCTTTGCTAGGGCCCCATAGAAGTGATTTACTGGGGGTTTACCAAGCCAAAGGCATGGCGGCCAAAGATTGCTCAACCGGAGAGCAGAAGGCGCTTTTAATATCTATCATTTTGGCAAATGCACGTGCCTTATCCGAAGAAAGTGGCGAACCGCCTTTGATTTTGCTGGATGAAGTGGCCGCCCATCTTGATATTGAACGCCGCAACGCGCTGTACAGCGAGATTTGTCAATTAAATGCCCAAGCTTGGATGACGGGAACCGAGCCCGGGATTTTTGCCGAACTGTCTGGTAAAGCGCAATTGGTGTCTGTATCTGAAAACAGTGGGATTTCTTCGGTATCGCAAGAATAATTCACCTTGATGTAAAAGTGCGTCCTATATAGGCCTGTGGAGCGTCTATGAAGGGATTCGAATCCGTGACCGTTTCATTTATTGAACTGTTGATTTATGCGGGCGGTATTTTCATACTTTTCATTACGCCCGGACCAGTATGGGTCGCAATCGTAGCGCGTACACTTTCCGGCGGTTTTCATGCAGCATGGCCTTTGGCCTTGGGGGTAGTGGTTGGTGATATTATCTGGCCATTTCTAGCCATCATAGGGGTCACATGGGTGGTAGGAACCTTCAGCGGCTTTATGACCATTCTGCGCTGGATTGCCTGTTTGATTTTTATGTTCATGGGGGTTTCTTTAATCCGCAACGCAAATATCGAAATTCATCAAAATAACAGCTTGACCAAACCTGGCGCGTCTGCAGGATTTTTTGCAGGTCTGGCGGTTAATCTAAGCAATCCTAAAGCAATTCTATTCTATCTCGGAATCTTGCCTGGGTTTTTTGATTTGAGCCAGGTTTCAGACATCGATATCTTGGCGATCCTTGCAATATCGGCCTTTGTCCCCTTTGCAGGAAACTGTGTTTTGTCCTTAATGGTCACGCAAGCTCAACACCTTCTGAACTCTCCTACAGCACTGCGCAGAGCACATATCGTGTCTGGGATTTTGTTGATAATTGTTGGGATAATTATCCCGCTTACATAAAGAAAAAACCCACTGTTATACGTGACATTCACCACAAAAAATCATATAGTAAGTCGAAAATAAATAGGATATCAGAAATGTCCGAAAACGAGCAAACAAGTCAAGACTACGGCGCGGATTCTATTAAGGTTCTCAAAGGGTTAGAGGCCGTTAGAAAACGTCCGGGAATGTACATTGGTGATACCGATGACGGTAGCGGTCTGCATCATATGGTGTATGAGGTTGTCGACAACGGAATTGATGAGGCGCTGGCCGGTCATGCGGACCACGTAAGCGTCAAAATTAACGCTGACAATAGCATTTCGGTCTCTGACAACGGGCGCGGAATTCCAGTGGATATCCACGAAGAAGAAGGTGTCTCTGCCGCTGAAGTTATCATGACCCAACTGCATGCAGGCGGCAAGTTTGACAGCAATTCCTACAAAGTTTCCGGTGGTTTGCACGGGGTGGGTGTTTCTGTGGTTAACGCTTTGTCAGTCTTGCTTGAGCTGCGCATCTGGCGGAACGGCAAAGAGCATTACGCAAAGTTTGAAAATGGTGAAACCAGCGAACATCTAAAAGTTGTTGGCGATGCCGGTGACCGGCGCGGTACCGAAGTGCGGTTTCTGGCCTCAACCGAAACCTTTTCTAACCTAGAATATTCTTTTGATATCCTAGAAAAGCGTCTTCGCGAGTTGGCCTTTCTAAATTCCGGTGTCAGAATTATCCTAGAAGACCTGCGACCTGCCGAGGCCCTTAAAAGCGAGCTCTTTTTCGAAGGCGGAGTAAAGGAATTTGTGAAATACCTTGATCGCTCAAAAAGTTCAGCATTGCCCGAACCCATTTTTATGAGCGGTGAGCGCGACGATATCGGGGTCGAGGTCGCAATGTGGTGGAACGACAGCTATCATGAAAATGTACTGCCGTTCACCAATAATATCCCACAACGCGATGGTGGGGCGCATTTGGCGGGCTTTCGCGGCGCTCTGACACGGACAATTAACAACTATGCGCAATCCAGCGGGATTGCCAAAAAGGAAAAGGTTAGCTTTACAGGCGATGACGCGCGCGAAGGGTTGACCTGTGTGTTGTCGGTAAAGGTTCCTGATCCTAAGTTTTCCAGCCAGACCAAAGACAAATTGGTCAGCTCTGAGGTACGCCCAGCCGTAGAAGGTTTGGTGAACGAAAAGCTTGGCGAATGGTTTGAAGAAAACCCAAACGAAGCCAAAGTTATTGTTGGTAAAATCATCGAAGCCGCTTTGGCGCGTGAAGCAGCCCGTAAAGCGCGCGAATTGACTCGCCGAAAAACTGCGATGGATGTGAATTATCTGGCCGGAAAGCTTAAAGATTGCTCTGAAAAAGATCCGGCCAAATCCGAAGTGTTTCTGGTGGAAGGTGACAGCGCCGGCGGCTCTGCGCAAACTGGACGCGATCGTCGAACGCAGGCGGTTCTGCCCTTGCGCGGTAAAATTCTAAACGTTGAACGCGCACGTTTTGACCGCATGCTCAACAGTCAGGAAATTGGCAATCTTGTGATGGCGCTGGGCACAGGGATCGGGCGCGATGAATTCAATATCGAAAAATTACGCTACCATAAAATTGTGATCATGACCGATGCGGATGTGGATGGTGCGCATATCCGAACCTTGCTTCTGACCTTCTTTTATCGCCAGATGCCGGAACTGATTGAAGGTGGATTTCTTTATATTGCGCAGCCACCGTTGTTTAAGGTCAGCCGCGGCAAATCCGAAGTTTATCTGAAAGATCAGGCGGCACTTGAAGATTATCTAATCCAGCAGGGCGTAGAGGGCGCGGTTCTAAAGCTTAGCAATGGCAGCGAAATTGCTGGCCAAGATCTTGTTCGCGTGGTTGAAGAAGCGCGCAAATTAAAACGTGTTCTTGATGCTTTTCCCACTTATTATCCCCGCCATATCCTTGAACAGGCCGCCATTGCCGGCGCGTTTGTACCGGGCGTGGTGGACGCAGACCTGCAAGGCACCGCCGATAAGGTTGCCGAGCGCTTAAACCTGATTGCAGAAGAGTATGAGCGCGGATGGAAGGGCCGAATTACCCAAGATCATGGAATTCGCTTAACCCGTATTTTGCGCGGCGTTGAAGAAGCAAGAAACTTAGACGGGCCTATGCTGCGATCAGGTGAGGCGCATAAAACCGGAAGCTTTACCCAAAGCCTGCAAGAAACATATAACGCAGCGGCGTCTTTGCACCGTAAAGAACGCAGCCAAATGATTTTCGGTCCGCTTAGTCTGCTGCAAGCAATATTGGATGAGGGCGAGAAAGGGCTTTCGCTGCAACGCTATAAGGGCCTTGGCGAAATGAACCCCGGTCAACTTTGGGAAACAACGCTTGATCCCGACGCACGCACGTTTCTACAGGTCAAAATTGACGATGCCGCAGAAGCGGATGATTTGTTTACCAAGCTAATGGGCGATGTGGTAGAGCCGCGCCGAGAGTTCATTCAGAAAAATGCGCTGAGTGTTGCCAATTTGGATTTTTAAGGCCGTATTATCTAGCGTTTTTTCGTGCCGTTAGCGTTCCGAAAATTCGTCTTAGATATCCCGCATAATATCCAGAAACATATCAATCTGGTGTTTTTCGATAGACCAATCGCAGACAAAGCGGGCGGTTAGGATTTCATCGGGCGGTCCTGTGTCCAGATCACTGTTCAACAAAGAATAGTTTGCCCCTGCCTGGTTTGCTTTTTGATGATCTGCGCGGCTTAGCCGCACAAACATCATGTTGGTTTGCGGTTCATAGGCAAACCCTACATGCGGCATTTGGCGCAACCCTCGCGCTAAATAGCTGGCATTCGCATTGGCTTTGCGGGCCAGCTCCAACCATAAATCGTTTTTAAGGTAACCCTGCATTTGAGCAGCAAGATAGCGGGTTTTGGAAAACAGATGCGCACTACGTTTGCGCCGCAATTCAAATTCCCAAGCGTGTTTCGGATCAAAAAAGATCACCGCTTCAACGCCCATAAGCCCGTTTTTAGTGCCGCCAAAACTCAAAGCATCAATGCCTGATTTCCACGTCATATCAGCGGCGCTACAACCGAGCGATACGAGGGCATTGGCAAATCTTGCGCCGTCCATATGGACAGGTATTTTATATGACTTTGTAATCTCGGTTAAAGCGCGCAGCTCCTTTAGCGAATATAGCGTGCCTTTTTCAGTTGTTTGTGTAAGTGAAAGTGGTCCTCTTTGCGCTCCATGCACACCACGGTTTCCTTGGGTAACAACCGCAGCCCGCAAGGCATCCGGGGTGATTTTGTCATCACATTTGATCAAGGTTAGCTTGGCGCCGCTGCTAAAAAACTCTGGTGCATTACATTCATCTTCTTGAATGTGGGAAACGGGAGAGCAGAAAATTGTTTGCCACGGCTGGCTTAAGGTAGCCAACGCTAAGGCGTTTGCCGCAGTGCCTGTCCCAACAAGGTATACGGCAGCCTCGGGCGCTTCGAAAATCTCGCGCAGACTGCTTCTGACGTCCGCCATAATAGTATCACGGCCATAGGCGCGTTGATACCCTGTATTGGCGGCTTTTAGAGCCTCAATAATTTGATCTGGTACCGGTCCAGCATTGTCCGAGTCAAAATACATAGCTTACTGCGCCTCCATCAGATGATCTTCCCAATCATCCTCGTCAATGTCCGACTCTGATACAGTTTGCCCTTGAATGGAAATTCCTGCTTGATGCACGCTTTGCGGCGATCCAGAAATCAAAGGGTGCCAATCAAAAAGAGGTTTTTCCTGCCATAACAATAGATAGGCACAGGTTTTTGGAAGCCAATAGGCGTGCTTGGGAATGCTGTTTGGGGTTAAAGATATGCATTCAGGAACAAACTTATGGCGAATGTTATATTGACTGCATCGGCAGGTATCGCTGTCAAACAAACGGCAGGCGACGCGGGTTAGAAATACTTTGCCGCTGTCTTCATCTTCGATCTTGTTAAGGCAACATTTTCCGCACCCATCACAAAGGGCTTCCCACTCATCAACAGACATCTCGGCAAGAGATTTCCTTGTCCAAAAATTTGGGGCAAGCCCGCCCTGCTCAAAACGGTCAGACTGGGTCATTCTGCGGCCAGTATTTTGCGCGCCAAAATGCAATCCGCATCCATTTGTTCGATGAGCGCGTCCAAGCCGTCAAATGACAGCTCGGGGCGTAAAAACTCAACCAATCCAATGGACAGGCTGGTGCCATAAAGATCACCGGAAAAATCAAAAATATAGGTTTCTAAATTGGGCGTGTTTTCCCCAAACATCGGGCGCACGCCCAATGATGCTGCTCCTTGGTAAGATCCGGTAAAGGGTCCCTCTAGAATATCTACCATCACAGCATAAACCCCGAGTTTCGGGAGGTGCAAACCGTCCAGTGACATATTGGCGGTTGGATAGCCCAACTCGCGACCGCGCTGCTCGCCGCTGATGACCGGGCCTTCTATGCGGTGCCAATGGCCAAGTTGATCCGCCGCATCGCGTGGACGTCCCTCAGTAAGCGCCGTTCGAATTGAGGTCGATGACACTTCTCCAAGGCCTGCCGCAATCAAAGGCGCAATCGTGACCCCAAAGCCGTATTCATGCCCAAAGCTCACTAAGTCTTGCACACTGCCTGCACGCGCTTTTCCAAATCGAAAATCGGCACCAACCACAATATGTTTCAGCCCCAAGCCGTCCACAATGACACCTTTTGCAAACTCTTGCGGGGTTAGCGCCGAAAGCGCTGCATTGAAATTTAGCTCATAGAGGCGCTCGACCCCAAGTTTTTCCAAGCGGGTTGAGCGGGCCTCTGGGTTCATGAGCCGAAAGGCCGGTGCATCAGGCGCAAAATAACTTCTTGGGTGCGGCTCAAATGTTAAAACTCCCAAGGGGGCCGAGATAGCGGAGCCTTGGGTTCGGGCAATGTCAATCACGGATTGGTGCCCAAGGTGAACGCCGTCAAAGTTACCGATTGCAACGCTCGCGCCTTTGTCCCGGGGTTCTACATATTTATAATCACGAATAATTCTCATAGTTTTGAGGTAGCGCCCAAATCGACCGGACGCAAGACCGAGCTGTGCGTTAATCGAATTTCCGGCTAGGGGCCAAAACTGTGGCCTCGCCAACAAGAACGTTTTTTCCGTCAACCTGACATAAGCAATCCATGCGCACCCGTCGTTTTGACAGGTCTATGTCCGTAACTTTTACCTCGGCGTAAACCATATCCCCGGGCCTTACCGGTGCAAGAAATTTTAAAGTTTGTCCCAGATAAACGGTCCCATGACCAGGAAGTTGTTCGCCAATCACCGCTGAAATAAGCCCTGCCGTTAGCATACCATGAGCTATTCTTCCTTCAAAAATCGTATCCTGCGCATAGTCATCGTCAAGATGAACAGGATTGTGGTCGGTCGACACCTTAGCGAACATTTCTATATCTTCATTGCTCACCACTTTTCTTAAGTGGCGGCTCATCCCCATTTCGATATCTTCGATACAAATTGTTCCGCGTGGCAGATTGTCCAACATGAGTTCCTCAAGATACTAGCGTAATTTTTTTACGATTTACGTTGGTCTTGAGAAACTTTATTACTTTGCAGGTGCAGAAAATCAACCCCTGTTTCAGCGTAAAAACCCAATTGTATAACGTGGTGCTTGGTTTTCAGTAGCAAGATAGGATTTTAAGGCGTCAGGATCTGGTTGATTTTCTGTTTTGGTTTCCCCAGCGGCCAAACCCCCTGAGATAAACAAAGCATCAATGTCTTCATCCATGGCGCCCTTGATATCTGTTTGAATACCATCACCTATAGCTAAAATCCTAGCGTCCGGAATTGATTCACCTATAGCCGCCAATCTGCGACGCGCAAGATCGTAAATCGGGGCATGGGGTTTGCCAAAATAAAGGCTTTCGCCGCCCATTTCACTATAAAGCTGCGCCAATGCTCCGGCGCACCATTCGCGGGTGCTTCCCCGATCTACAATAATATCCGGATTTGCGCAGAGCAGTTTTAAACCTTTGCTTTGTGCGTATGAAAATTCGCTGTGCATGTTTTGCGGATCTGCTTGCGCATCAAAGGGGCCAGTGCACACTATACCTTCGGCTTCATCCAAAGGAACGCGGCGAATTTCAATCGGCTTGTCCAGGACTTTCAATGGATCAAAAAATGGTAGGTCGCGCGGTTCACCAATGAAATATACATTTTGCCCGACAGTCCCTTGATAAAGAGCTGAGCGCGCACTGTCACCAGAGGATGCGATGGTATCCCACGCCTCTTCATCAACGCCGAACGCACCAAGTTGTTTTTGAACGCCGGCGCGCGGTTTGGGGGAATTGGTCACCAAAACAACCTTGCCGCCAGCCTTGCGATAGTCTTTCAGCGCCTGATTGGCGGCTGGGAATGCTTTCACGCCATTATGAACACAGCCCCACAGATCGACAAAGAGGGCGTCATATTGGGCGGAAATTTCCGAAAGCTTGCTGATGATTTGCGTCATTGTGATCCCTTAGCCGAATACCATTTTATAATTGCCCAGTTGGTATCACTCGTTCGGTAAATTGAAAATACAATTAAAGGATCAATGGAGTTGATATCTTTTGATCTGCCATGTCACTGCAAAACTTCGAAGACTAATTTTCGAACGCAGCGAGGTCACGATCAATATCGAAAAATTATTAAGAGGCCAAAGCCCCGACACATATCGGGGCTTTGGCAATGTCTTTAAAGCAGTGGCGCAATCACCAAGCTGACAATGGCCATCACATTAATCAAAATGTTCATTGATGGACCTGAGGTATCTTTGAACGGATCCCCTACTGTGTCGCCAACAACAACTGCACTATGGGTTTCGGACCCTTTACCGCCAAGATTGCCCTTTTCGACATATTTCTTGGCATTGTCCCAAGCCCCACCAGCGTTCGCCATCATAAGCGCCATCAGCACACAGCCAAGCAGCGCGCCGCCAAGCATTCCGCCAAGGGACTGAGCGCCAAGACCAAAGCCAATCACCACTGGCGCGCCAACAGCAATTGCACCCGGCAAAACCATCCGCTTAAGCGCAGCCGTTGTCGCAATATCCACACATCTTGCTGTATCAGGCTCTGCTTTGCCTTCTAGCAATCCAGGAATTTCACGGAACTGTCTGCGAATTTCGTTGATCATGTCAAACGCCGCTTCGCCCACAGCTGTCATTGTGATGGATGCGATCAAGAACGGGATCGTTCCGCCGATAAACATCCCAATCAAAACCGTAGGATCAGAGATTTGCAATGTGAATTCGCCTCTTCCGCTCGCGGCCCAAGCAGCCTCGACGGTTTCGGAAAATGCTGCAATGATCGCCAAAGCGGCCAGAGCAGCAGCGCCAATGGCAAAGCCTTTACCGATCGCCGCTGTTGTATTGCCAACCTCATCAAGCCCATCTGTGATTTTGCGTGTCTCTTCGCCCATACCAGCCATTTCAGCAATGCCGCCAGCGTTGTCTGCAACAGGGCCGTATGCGTCGATTGCCATGGTGATGCCAACTGTGGCCAGCATACCGACCGCAGCAATGCCCACACCATAAAGACCGGCAAGTGATGTCGAGATAAAGATAATTACTGACAGCACCAAAATCGGTGCAACAACTGATTCAAGTCCGACCGCAAGGCCGGTGATCATCACAGTGGCTGTACCGGTTTCGCCCGATTTAGCGATTTTGCGCACGGGGGCGCCGCCAGTGTAATATTCAGTGATCAAGCCGATTGCGATACCGCCTACGGCGCCGCTTACAACGGCCCACCAGTAGTTGGCTGAAATTCCCATGTTCTGCATAAGGAACCATGCCATGACGATAAAGATCACTGGCGCGCCCATTGTTCCGCTGCGCAAAGCCGCTTCGGGGGCCGAACCGGAACGCATGTTAACCACAATGATACCCAAAACCGAAGCGATCAAACCAATGCTTGCAAGCATCAAAGGCAGAGCCATCATCGAAGCCTGAAGTTCTGGGTTAATTGCCATTGTTGAAGCGATAGCGATACAAGCGATCATTGCGCCACAGTAAGATTCAAAGATATCTGACCCCATGCCCGCAATATCGCCGACATTATCACCAACGTTGTCAGCAATCACACCGGGGTTGCGTGGATCATCTTCTGGAATGCCGGCTTCGACCTTGCCAACCAAATCCGCTCCGACATCGGCGCTTTTGGTAAAGATACCGCCGCCAACACGGGAAAATAGCGCAACTGTCGATCCGCCCATACCAAAGCCGTGAATGGCATGTGCAGTGTGCGGGTCACCGCCAAAATAGTAATATAGACCGCCCAGACCCATTAAGCCAAGCGATGCAACACAAAGCCCCATAATCGATCCACCCAGAAAGGCAACCGACAGAGACTTTGCCTCGCCATGCTGGTTCGCCGCAACAGCTGTACGGACATTGGCTTTGGTTGCTGAGAACATTCCAAGGTAGCCTGCAACCGCTGAGGAAACCGCACCGGCAACGAATGAAATCGCTGTGTTTAGGCCCAGCGGCGAGAAATAAATCGCCACGAGCAAGACCAAGCAGAAAAGCCCAAGCATTTTATACTCGCGGTGCATAAACACCATGGCGCCCAAATGGATTTGGTCACCGATTTTTTTCACTAAGCCATCACCTGCGTCCTGCCGTAATACCATTCGGTAAATAACAAACGCTATGATTAACCCTAACACACCAAGTGCGGGTGGCAGCGCCAATAAATTAGTCATCCGTGGATTTCCTTTTTTGTGCTAAGAAACTGTTAGGGCGGGTTTTACCTATATTTCCGCCAGCGTTGCAACACATTAATCCACAAATAAAGCGCCCGAGAAATCATGGTATCTGCAGGTTGACAAGTTACAGCTGATTTTGATGCAAAGCACAGGTGCATTCAGGGCATAGATTGGCAGCTTAAATATAGTCTAACTATCTATAAATATTATATTTTATGTTTGTCTTTTCCTTAAAAATATTTGTTGTTTTACGCTCTTGCTGCGGGGAATCCCCTAAAGGGGAAAACCGCTTCGCAGAGCAATTATTTTGAAATTTTGACTTTCTGTGTTGCCCAAATGCTTTAGGGAATTTCTTTTTCATCCAATCAGCGGAAATTGAAGCGCCCATCAAATCTAAAGATTAGGGTTTTTAGCACCCTAAATCATCAGGCCGCCAAATTGCAATTACCATCAAGGGATCGATGAAGCGCAGGAACAATCTGTTTTTTGCGGCTCATGATACCCGGCAATACCACTGTATCTTTGGTTGTTTTCACTCCAAATGCCAGCTCTGCGAGCGCTTTGGTATGATCATCTTGAACAATCAATATTGCCTCTTGTTTTGAAATATCAATCACAAACATCATGATTTGATCAATGCCGTTTGACGCAATATTTTCGAGCATGGCTTTTTTCAATCCAGCCTTGCGTTTTAGGACAGCTTCCGGCGTTTGGGTTTCCAGCAAAGACACTTGATACTTCAAGCCATTGATCACATAATCTTTGCTATCCATCGCGATCAAACTGATATCAGACAGACCCGAGATATCTGATTTGGCCTGGAACATTTGGTTTGCATAGGTTTCGATATTGATCTTCAAATCCGCAGCCAGATTTTCGGCCACGTTGCGATCTTGGTCAGTTGTCGTCGGGCTTTTGAACGCCACGGTGTCCGATAAAATACAAGACAGCGCCAACCCCTTTAAGCCGTCTGGCATTTGATCTGCCACTTTGCTGCCCATCAACTCAATCATCAAGGTTGCTGTACACCCGAGCGGCCGCACAGTGATATTTACAATATCTTTTGTGGCAAGACCGCCGACCCATTTATGATGGTCAATTATTTCTCGGATCTGGCATTGGTGTATATTGTCTGGCAATTCGTCGGGATTATTGGTGTCGACTATAACAACCGGGGTCTCTGCAGCCAATTCACCAAGAACCTCAGGCGTGCTGATACCCCAGTAGTTCAATACAAATTTTGCTTCATTATTTGGCTCGCCAAGTACCTTGGCAGTAGCAGGCATATTTTTAACTTCTCTTAGATACCAAGCCCAGATAAGTGCGCTTCCAGTGCTATCCATATCGGGCGATCGATGCCCAAAAACAAAAATACTCATAAAAAATTCCTTGGAAAAAAATCTTCAGCCGCGGTATAAGTTGCGGGATAGAATTTGTCACCCTCCTGCGGCCAAATGTCCTAACCGCGAAGGAATACAGGTTTATTTTCAGAGGATAAATCAGGCTCATACCGATATCCGCCGTCATCAAAATCACACAATGCCGCTGGGGTTGCGATTCGATTTGAAACAACAAAACGCGCCATGGCTCCGCGGGCACGTTTCGCATAAAAGCTAATAATTTTTGGACCCTTTTCGGTACTTTCCATAAATACCGGCGAAATAACCGGCACTGAAAGTGCTTGGATGTCCACAGATTGAAAATATTCTTGCGAAGCGCAGTTAACTACTGCTTTGCTTTGGGTGATTTTTGCTTGAGTGCTCAGCTCTAAAGCCAATTCACTACCCCAGTATTCATAAAGGTTTTTGCCGCGCTCGGTCTTTAATCGGCTGCCCATTTCTAACCGATAGGGTTCGATTTCATCCAAGGGACGCAGTACCCCGTAAAGACCTGATAAAATCCGCAAATGCTCTTGGGCCCACCGCAGCGCATCTGCATCCAAGGTTGCCACCTCAAGCCCTTGAAATGTATCGCCTGCAAAAGCAAAGGCTGCCGGTTTGCGATCTTGGCTGCCAAAATCAGAAAATCTTTGCTGGTTCAGTTTTGCCAAATTGGGGCTAATCTTCATCAGCTTTTCAAGCTCACCGCTGGTCAGCTTCGCTGCTTCTGTTACCAGTTCGCGCGTGCGTTCTGGGAACATTGGCTTTGTTGGTTGCACTCCGGCAACCGGGTCCATATCAAGTTTTTTAGCAGGAGATACAACAACCAGCATAAGTGACCTCAAACGTTTATGCCCTACTATTTAGAGCGCTTTTTCAAGAACGTCCAGAAACGCTTGGCCAAAGCGAAGTGTTTTTTGATCGCCCAGCACTTTTTCCATGCTGTCCAAATCACGCGGCTTTAGCTTGACAATTTTGGCCAGCAACGCTGCAGAACAGCTAAGAGGCTTGTCGATGCCCTGCGCCCCGCGCGATAATTCGGCTTGAACCTCAAGCAACTGATCATAAAGCTCACCATCCTTGCGCCCCGCAAGTTTTCTGCGCTGCGGATGCGGCTGTGTGACGCTTTCGTTGATCACATTTAAAAACGTCAGACCATAGTTCTCCAGTTTTTTGGCGCCAACACCGTTGATACGTGCCATGTCGTCAATGGTTTTTGGACGGTTTTGGGCCATCTCAATTAGAGTGCGATCATTAAAAATAATATAGGCGGGCACATGCGCAGCCTCAGCCAACCGGCGGCGCTGCGCTTTAAGAGCCGCCAGTAAAGGCGCATCTTCTTCATTGACCAACGCCTTTGCCTCAGCGCCTTTTTGGGTTTGTTTCAGCGTGTCTTTTCGCAGCAATATGGATTGCTCAGCACGCAATACTGGCAATGCCGCATCAGTCATTCGAAGGGCGCCCATACGCTCTTTATCGGGCCGGATTAAATCATGCCCCATCATTTGCCGAAAAACAGCTTGCCATTGCACCCGTGAAAGGTCTTTGCCGACCCCAAAGGTGGGCAAATCTTGATGCCCGCGCTGCAGGACCTTTTCTGTTTCCTGACCCAATAAAATATCGATCAAATGCCCCGCGCCAAAGGTTTCTTTGGTGCGCAAGGCCGCCGACAAAGCCTTTCGAACGACATCGGTTCCGTCAAATATCTCTGGCGGTTGATCGCACAGATCACAGTTCTTACAGGTGATGTCTCTTTCGTCAAAATACGACAAAAGCGTTTTGCGGCGACACTCAAGCGCCTCTGCCAATCCCAAAAGCGCATTCAGGCGACCATGATCAGCCAAACGGCGATCGGCGTCGGCCAGTCCTTCATCAATTTGTGTCCGTCTTAAGCGAATATCTTCCGCACCATAAAGCGTCATGGCTTCGGCGGGCGCCCCATCGCGCCCGGCGCGGCCAATTTCCTGATAATAGCTTTCGATGGATTTGGGCAGGTCAGCATGCGCAACCCAGCGGATGTCGGGTTTATCCACCCCCATCCCGAAAGCTACTGTTGCCACGACAACCAGACCGTCCTCGGTGGCAAACCGGGCTTCCACTTCGCGCCGCATATCGGCTTCCATCCCGCCATGGTAGTGACAGGCAGAATGCCCCTCTTCGCGCAGCGCAGCGGCAAGCGTTTCGGTTTTGGCGCGGGTCCCGCAATACACGATCCCCGATTGCCCTTTTCGCGCCGCAGCAAAAGCAAGCAGCTGCTGTCGGGGGACATTTTTGGTGGCAAAGGATAAATGAATATTCGGTCTGTCAAAACCGCGCAGGAATGTTGTGGGCGCTGCACCGTCGAATAATCTTTCGATAATTTCTTGCCGGGTTTCGGCATCTGCCGTGGCTGTAAAGGCAGCCAGGGGCACGCCCAAAGCCCTCCGCAATGCGCCAATTCGCAAATAGTCAGGCCGAAAATCATGTCCCCACTGGCTCACACAATGGGCTTCATCCACCGCCAGCATATTGACGTGATACCGACGCAATACCGATTGCATAGAATCGGCTGCCAGCCGTTCGGGTGCTAAATATAATAGCTTTAGGTTTCCGGCGTTCAGCGCTTCATAAACCGCGTCTGTTTCCTGCTGTGTATTGGCCGATGTAAGCGCACCTGCCGCAACCCCCGATGCTTGCAGCCCGCGCACTTGATCCCGCATCAGCGCAATTAAAGGAGAGATAACAACCGTCAAACCGTCGCGCAGCACCGCCGGAAGCTGAAAGCACAAAGATTTGCCACCGCCGGTCGGCATAATGGCCAGAACATTATCGCCGCAGGTTACTGCCTCAACGATTTCTTTTTGACCGGGGCGAAATTTACTAAACCCAAAAACATCGCGTAGCAGCGTTTCTTGGTGCGCCATCAAAGTCCCTGTTTTTCTTTTTCAATGCCCGTAAGCTGGGTGTCCCACACTCATCAACATCAAACAAGTCCCGGATATGAAATTACCCTAAATATCACTCGATTGCGTTTCAATCAGGTTAAAGTATCCACCATAAACAGTTGCTTAGCGCAATAGGATTTCTGGCAGGATATAATCGCGCAGGGAAATGATGATGACAAAGGCCACCAAGGGCGCAAGATCAAGCGGGCGAGTGTCAGGAAGAATGCGCCGGATCGGCCCATAGATTGGCTCCAGCAACCGGTTCAGGCCAAACCAAATTTGTGCCACCAGTTGTTGATGCAGATTAAGCACCTGAAAGCTAATGAGCCAGCTCATGATGATATGCACAATCATGATAAAAAAAGCGATATCAAGAACCAGTCTGATCGGTCCGTAAATTGCCATCATCTGTGCGGCCTCCTACCGTTAATACTGCACAAGTAGGGAATTGAATACAAAAGGGCAAGGGGAGCGATTATGCAGCGCTTAAATTAATCGTCAGCAGCATCTGTTGGGCGCAACCTTCCACGCGTGACTTTCACGCCAGCGCGGGCCTTTTTTGAATCTAGCCTGCGCCTTTGGCTAGCTTTGGTAGGCCGCGTCGGGATACGCCTTTTCGGGGTGATTAACGCGCGAGAAATCAATTCGACCAACCGCGCGCGGGCAATTTCACGATTGCGGGCCTGATGACGGGTTTCATCACATTGTATGATGATTGCACCATCTTTGGTCCATTTCCGTCCTGCGAGTTTTTTAAGCCGTGATTTGACAGGATCCGTTAAAGACGGGGACCTGGCCGCTTCAAAGCGCAACTCAACAGCTGAGCTGACTTTATTGACGTTCTGTCCTCCGGGTCCAGATGCGCGGGTAAAATGCTCTGTCAGTTCCCAATCCTGCAGGCTAATGTTATCTGAAATCCGCAGCATTGTTCGGGTATCCTGATTTAATCCCTAAAATATTTTAAGATTCATTCAAAAAGGGTCGTCCGTTGCGGACGACCCTTCGAGACTTACGGAGGTGGGCCGGTTAGGCACTCACCAATTCAGTCGATCACACGACCAAGGGTTGCCTTAGGTGTGCATCTCCCAAACTGTTCCGACACCTCTCTCCAATACCTCTCTAGACACTGGGCCACCTCCTTTCACTTTGTTTCAGATACTAAGTATGGTGGCACAGATTAAAGATTTGTCAAAATGTTTTATGCAGAGGGTTGCAAAATTTTGCCGACAGCAATCCGAAAGGGGATCAATGCAATCAGCGCTAAGGTCATTTTAACCATCCAATCGGCAATGGCCAAAGAAACCCATAGCGGATAAGGGGCGCCAAAATTCATCAGTGGAACGGCGTCCCATGCCCAAGAAATTTCTTCATTTGCTGAGGCAGGAAACAGGGTAATGCTGGCAGAAAAGGCAATGGTGAAAAACAGTGCCGTATCCAAAGCCGAGCCGACAACACTAGAGGCCAGAGGCGCGCGCCACCAAACCCCTTGTCGCATCCGGTCAAAGATGAAAACATCGACAAGCTGGGCTGTTAGAAATGCAATCCCCGAACCAACTGCAATCCGTAAAGCAACAGCAGCATATTCATACCCATCGCCCTGCAGCATGATCTGACTGCCAATCAAAGAACATATAATGCCGGTGACAAAACCCGCAAAAACGACCCGCCGCGCTGCATGCGGTCCATATACTCGGTTCATTAAGTCCGTCACCAAAAAGGCGAAAGGATAGGTAAAAGCACCCCAAGTCAGTAGCCCATCAAGAATAAGGAACTGAACCAGAATGTTTGAGGCCACAACAATGGCCGCCATGGCAATTACGCCGGGTAGAAGTCGTTGCATTTTGTAATCCGTTTTATCAAGGTTGCGGAGACTTGGCCTTTGACCGCCAAAAGCCCGCCGCGTTTATGCGCTTCTTCTTTTGGCGTCAATACCTACCCGTATTGAGTGGGAAAGCCAGAGCTAGCAAGTCTATCGGCTCTAACCGTCGTGTTCGCCCTTTGGGTGAACCCAAAAAAGCAACACCAGACCCACTATGAAAAGACCAACAAGCGGCGAGATGCCAATCCGCGCGTCGCCGCTAATGGCCGTTACAATCCCGATAAGCGCCGGGGCCAGAAAGGCTGTTGCCCGACCAGACAGCGCATAAAGCCCGAAACCTTCTGTGGCCTTTTCCAGACGCGTGTGGCGCACCATCATTGAGCGGCTTGCAGACTGTAAAATGCCGCCCATGCCCCCGATGAAGACACCGCAGGTATAAAAAACCAAATCCGGCAGATTAGATCCCTCGGGAACAGCCACGCCGAACACATGCGTCAATGAGGTGTTCACGATGACAAAACAAACGACAGTCAAGATGCAAACCATGACAACAATCACCGGTTTTGGACCAATTCTTCGATCCAAAAAGCCCCCGAGCCAGCTGAAAAGAGCGGCAGATACAGCTGCTATGATACCAAACTGACCCAATTTAACGATGTTCCAATTCAGAACAAGCACAGCATAGGTGCCTCCGAACGTGTAAAGACCATTCAGTGCATCGCGATAAAACATCGACGCAACAAGATATGAAAACAGGCTCTTTCTGGACGGAAGAGATTTTATCGACCCGACAAGGTTTGTTAAGCCTTCCGAAATGTTCAATTTGCGCCGAAGTGATTTATCTTCTCGCACCCATGCAAAATAGGGGATCATGAAAATTGCAAACCAAATAGCCACAAATGGCCCGACAAAACGTGTTCCCTCTTTTTGCGAGGCGTCCAAACCAAACAAGGGATCCATTTCAAGGATCATCGTTTTACCGTTGTCTTGTTCGACAAAAAACAACAGCATTATAAGCAATGATAAAACCCCGCCTGCATATCCGAACCCAAAACCTGAGCCAGATATTTTGCCAACCTCATCAATGGACCCAAGCGACGGCAGCTGAGCATTTGTGAATATGTATGTATACTCGGCCATAATGAAACAAAGTCCGAAAACCGACAGCATCAGCCACATGTTGGAGCCGTCGGGCAATGTAAACCACAGCGCCAGAGCCGTGATCAAATAGATGACCGAGAATGTACCGATCCATGGTTTTCTCAATCCGGTCGTATCCGCAATGGCGCCAAGTATGGGGCCGCCGAACCCGATGATAAGCCCTGTAATCGCAAGACAATTTGACCAGACGATCTGGGCATTGGCATCTGCAAGCGTTTCATCCTGTCCGATACCCATATAATATTGCGAAGCCACTATGGCAAAATACGGGCCAAAGACAAATGTCATGAGCAGCGTGTGAAACGGTTGGCTCGCCCAATCATAAAAGAACCAACCCCAGATTTTTTTTCGATTGCTCATGTGATTGCTTTCCCTGTTGCTTGATTGAGTTAGATCGTTTTACAGAACTGAGATCAAGCTATACCTTTAAAAACCCAAAGACCAAATTTTCATCAAACCAAAACTTGAATTGGTTTTTGGTGGCCCAATTTGAATATGCGCTTGTAGCGTTCAATTTCTGAATTGGGTCCCATTGCTTTATTGGGGTTGTCCGAAAGCTTAACAGTTGGCCGGCCATTGGCTGAAACAGCCTTACACACCAAGGAAAATGCGCCCAGTTGCTGATTGGGT
This sequence comes from Paracoccaceae bacterium, assembly GCA_902512685.1. Taxonomy (GTDB): domain Bacteria; phylum Pseudomonadota; class Alphaproteobacteria; order Rhodobacterales; family Rhodobacteraceae; genus CABZJG01. Next base: position 60,734 of record CABXKH010000003.1, read on the forward strand.
ACAAGGCCGCGAAAATCATTGGTTAAATTGGTCCCCCAACCAAACGATACCTTAACGCGACCGGAAAATTTCTTATGCAAGTCAATGATGCTTTCTGTATCGAGACCATCCGAAAAAATAACCAGTTTTTGGGTTGGGTCCTCACCGCGATCCTGCCACCATTTGATGGCCATTTCTGCACTGGCAGCAAGATCACCACTGTCAATGCGCATCCCAGTCCAAGCGGCAAGCCAGTCTGGTGCATTTTGCAAAAATCCCTCGGTTCCATAGGTATCGGGCAAAATTACCCTAAGGTTTCCGTCATGTTCCTCTTGCCAGTCTGAAAGAACATGATAGGGCGCTGCCGCGAGCTGGTCATCCGTGTCTGCCAGAGCGCAGTACACCATTGGAAGCTCATGCGCATTTGTGCCAATGGCTTCAATGTCCCGTTCTCTGGCCACAGCACAATTTGATGTGCCGATAAACTTCTCACCCAACCCTTCGAGCATTGCCTGCACACACCAGTCCTGCCAAAGATAAGAGTGCCTGCGGCGCGTGCCAAAGTCTGCTATGCGCAAATCCTCTATTTTACGCAGGCTTTCAATTTTTTCCCAAAGCTTTGTCATTGCCCGAGCGTAAAGCACCTGCAATTCAAACTTTGCCATCCCTTTAAGAACCGCGCGCCCGCGCAGCTCCATAAGCACCGCAAGCGCAGGAATTTCCCACATCATAACCTCAGGCCAGCTGCCTTCAAAGGTCAGCTCAAATTGTCCGTCTCGTTTTTCCAGATGATAGTCAGGTAGCCGTAAATTTTCGAACCATTCCATAAAATCCGATCGAAACATTTGGCGCTTTCCATAAAAGGTATTGCCGCGCAGCCAAGTGCTTTCACCGCGCGTCAGGCTTAAACTGCGGATATGATCGAGCTGTTCGCGTAACTCGCCCTCGTCAATCAACTCTGCCAACCGAAGGTTTTTGGATCGGTTGATTAGGCTAAATGTAACATTCGTATCTGGATTGTTCCTATAAATCGACTGACACATGAGAAGTTTGTAAAAATCAGTGTCGATCAATGATCTGACGATCGGGTCAATTTTCCATTTATGGTTCCAAACCCGCGTCGCTATATCAACCATTCAAGCCCCCAAAATAAAAACCCTGAACATTATCTGTTGCACAGATGCCTGTGGTCAAAACTTGTCTACTACAAGAAAGGTTGCTTCAACAACCTGCTCATTTCAACAATACTGCGGTGCACATTTGTGAAAATATATTGACCTTTTTTGTAAATACTAAAAAAACTATGTCCATATTATGCAATTATTCCATTATTCATCAAAGGCTTGACCTTTTAAACACCGTTAACCGCCAGCGCCCCGGAAGATTGGAAGTTTTTTACACACGAATTATTTAGAAATCGATATCCGTTTCTGCCATTGCCAGTTCATTTTTCCCCGTTTGCAAAAAATAGAGAGCGTTAGATAGAAATACATGGTCAATTTGGGGAAACTTTGGCAAAATAACCGTGTTAATTATTTCTCATTTGTTACCGAGTAATTGGACTTTAATATGTTAGCAGAGCAGAATTTAGAAAACCTAGACTTAGATCTTCAACGCAGAATTAGGATTAGCCACCTTGCTGTGATGGTTATATTGTGTCTGGCATCAACTTGGCTGATGATATTTTTAATTCTCGACGAAGCCATTGGAGCGTATATTTCAGGCTCTGTTGCGCTTGTGTACTTTGGTTGCTTGATGCTTTTTCAAACCGGATTGCAACGCCTGGCGCGATCTATTTGGTTGTTTAGCGCAAACCTATCCACATTTATAGGTCTGGCTTTTGGGCACCCAGGTGTGGATGTAGATTTGTTGTTTTTGCCGGTAATTGCGCTTTCTTTCCTTGCTCTTTCTTGGAAGAAAGAACGCGCCTTGTTGATTTTTTTCCTCATCCTGCCAATGTTTTTATGGTTTGCGTCGATTCGTTATGACCTTGTTGGATCGTCTCCAGCGCTCTTTGGTGTGCCCGTTTTCTACAGTTCACTCAGCTCCGAAACTGTGAATTTTCTTTTGCGCAGCACTGTTTTAATTTTACTTGTTGCAGAGCTTTTCTACTTTACCCAACTGGCAATCAGTGCCGAAACGGAACTTCACGCCGCAAGAATAAAGGCAGAAGCCGCCGCCAAAGCCAAAGGCGAGTTTCTGGCCAATATGAGTCATGAAATCCGAACCCCCATGAACGGGATGATCGGCATGATTGAAGTGCTTGAGAACATGCAGCCCACCGAGGACCAACAAAGGGCTGTTGGTACGATCCGAAATTCAGCTTTTTCGCTTCTGCGAATAATTGATGATATATTGGATGCTTCCAAAATAGATGCGGGAAAGATGGTGATCGAGTCGTCTCGGACCGAGTTACGCACAGTGATTGAGGGTGTCGCGGTAACCATGCAGACTATGGCCGACAACATGGGGGTAAAAATTGTCCTTGGGGTAGACCGAAAAGTCCCAAGTTGGATTTTGGCGGATTCCGGTCGCCTAAGACAAATTATGCTGAATATCCTGAGCAACGCGATTAAATATTCGTCGCAAGATCTAATAGGCAAACCCAGCACAGTTTATTTTCTTGTTGAATTGGACAAAGAGGGCGTCATCAAGCTGGAATTTCAGGATCAAGGGATAGGCATGTCCAAGGATATGTTGGAAAAAAATTTCGAACCCTTTGTTCAGGGCGAGGCCGCAACCACCAAACGGGTTGGAGGCACTGGTTTAGGACTGGTGATAACTCAAAAGCTCGTACAGCAAATGGGCGGTGAGATCATTACTAAAAGCACTAAAGGAAAAGGAACAACGGTTACGATTCTATTACCCGTCATAATATTTGATGGTCCGAACCAGACCCCTGATGTCTCAGAAACTACAATCGAAATGCTTACCGAGAAGGGTGTGTTTAGCACAAGGCTGTCTAGCTTTGTCGATCAACTCAATTATAAGCAAAAAACCCGCTCTGTCCGCCCAGACCTTAACGGATACGTTATACCAGATGAAAGAGGTGCTGTTTTCATATTACTCTCTGATGATGCAAAAACCGTTTCGTCTTGGATGGCCATCCTTAGAGAACAGGCAAAAGACCCAAAATTTGTTGTCATGTCATCTAATAGATCAGACCAACTCGGACTCTTGCAAGAGGATGTATACAAAATACAAAGCTTTCCGATGCTACAGTCAGAGTTGATCAGCGCAATTGCGTTTTTGACCAAAAAACAAAAACCCGTTTTGATCGAAAAACAATCTAAAGAATTGACAACGGTACAAAAACAAAGTCGTGCCCAAAAGTCTATTTTACTGGTCGAAGATAATGAAATTAATCAAGTTGTCCTTTTGAAGCAGTTGGAAATTCTTGGTTATCCTGCAGTGGTTGCAAAAAATGGATTACAGGGCTTGGATTTTTGGGGAAAAGAAAATTACGCCGTTATTTTATTAGATTGTCATATGCCTGTTATGGACGGTTTTGAAATGGCGCAAGAAATCCGAAAGCAAGAGGAAGAAGGCGGGCTTTCCAGAGTACCAATAGTCGCGATAACCGCAAATGCGCTGACAGGAGATGCGGACAAATGTTATGCATGCGGCATGGATGACTACCTTGCGAAGCCCGTTGAAATTAAATCTTTGGAAGCAAAGCTTTCGACGTATTTAGAATGCTGATCCAGCCCTGTCCAAAGACAGGGCCGCAGATGCTTCAAACACCAATAAATTCGCGTTCGTAAACAAACACCATTCGTCTGATTTGTGTGTTTTAGATGCTTGATCCAAGCGCGTTCAAAATAGCGTCGCCCATCTGTGCTGTTGTAAACGGGGTGCCGCCCTCTGGCCCCATTAAGTCAGGTGTGCGCGCACCATCACCTAGAACGGTTTCAATCGCTTGTTCAAGGCGATCTGCTTCTGCGCCTTGGTCAAAGGAATAGCGCAGCGCCATGGCAAAGCTAAGAATACAAGCGATCGGGTTGGCTTTGCCCTGACCTGCAATATCTGGCGCAGACCCGTGGACCGGTTCATACATTGCCTTTGGTCGGCCGTTAGGCATAACCGGGCCCAGCGTTGCAGAAGGCAACATGCCAAGGCTACCGGTTAACATTGCCGCTGTGTCAGAAAGGATATCGCCAAATAAATTATCCGTCACGATCACATCAAACTGCTTGGGCCAACGGCAAAGCTGCATGGCGCCGGCATCCGCATACATATGGCTTAACTCAACATCCGGGTAATCACTGTCATGCACCTTTTGAACAATTTCGCGCCACAAAACACCCGATTCCATGACATTTGCCTTTTCCATTGAGCAAACTTTATTGTTGCGTCGACGAGCCAGCTCAAAGGCGCTGCGTGCAACCCTGTCAATTTCGCTTTCGGTATATCGCTGCGTATTTATCCCAACGCGTTCATTTCCCTCTTCAAAAATTCCTCTGGGCTCTCCAAAATAAACGCCTGAGGTGGATTCTCTGACAATCATAATATCAAGTCCGGAAACCACTTCTGTCTTTAGCGATGAAAAGTCTGCCAAAGAGTCAAAACATTGCGCGGGGCGCAAATTGGCAAACAGATCCATTTCTTTGCGAAGCCGCAACAAACCGCGCTCTGGTTTTAGGCCAAAATCAAGATCGTCATACTGTGGGCCGCCCACCGCACCAAGCAGCACCGCATCAACCTCTTGCGCTTTGGCCATTGTATCGTCATGCAAGGGCGTTCCATGTGCATCATAAGCACATCCACCCACCAGATCTTCGCTCACGTTAAATTCAAGTCCGCGGTTTTCACCAAACCAAGCAATGATTTTACGCACTTCGGTCATGACCTCGGGCCCGATGCCGTCGCCAGGTAGAATTAGCAGGGAAGGTTTAGTCATTTAGGCCATCCATTTTCAAAGTTTTAACTGTTTAGCGCCTAGCGATTGTCAGCTGAGGGGTCAAGAAACAAACGCTCGCCGGTCCCTTAGCTAATAGCTGTGGCAGTTTCGTTTTTCACGGTTTAATGTTCAGGTCTTTGCCCTCACACCCAAGGTCGTTCTGATGATAGTTTTAATTCATAATTATCAATTGAACCGACCTTTTCCATGGTGAGCCCGATATCGTCCAACCCATTCAAAAGGCAGTGCTTTTTGAATGAGTCGACCTCAAATGAATAGACTTCGCCATCCGATGAGGTCACCGTCTGATCCACTAAGTCAACCTCAATGCGCGCGTTGGAACCTTTCTCGGCATCTTGCATCAAGGCGTCCACCTGCTCTTTTGGTAAAATGATCGGAAGGATCCCGTTTTTAAAGCAGTTGTTGAAAAAGATATCTGCAAAGCTTGTTGAGATAACGCAGCGAATACCAAAATCCTTGATTGCCCAAGGCGCATGTTCTCTTGAAGATCCACAGCCAAAATTATCACCGGCAACCAATATTTCAGCGTTTCTGTATTGCGGTTTGTTCAACACAAAATCAGGTTTTTCGCTGCGGTCATCATCATAGCGCATCTCATCAAACAGGTTCACACCCAAGCCTGACCGCTTGATGGTTTTCAAAAACACCTTGGGAATAATCATATCCGTGTCGATGTTAATTAAGGGCATTGGTGCCGCAATGCCGCTAAGTTTTTCAAACTTATCCATTATATAAGCTCCCGAACATCTGTCAGTTTTCCTGTTACCGCAGCTGCAGCGGCCATTGCCGGGGACATCAGATGGGTGCGCCCACCTCGGCCCTGACGGCCTTCGAAGTTCCGGTTAGAGGTTGCTGCACAGCGCTCACCAGGTGCAAGCTGATCTGGGTTCATCGCAAGACACATGGAACAGCCCGCCAAGCGCCACTCAAAGCCTGCCTCCAAAAAGATATCCGCCAGGCCCTCTTCTTCTGCCTGCGCCCGCACCAGACCTGATCCGGGAACCACCATTGCCCGCATACCGTTTTTAATTTTCTTGCCCTTCAAAATCTCTGCAGCAGCGCGCAAATCTTCAATCCTGCCGTTTGTGCATGATCCTATGAACACGGTATCAATTTCAACTTCCGACAACGGCGTTCCAGAATGTAGACCCATATATTCCAGGGATCGCGCCACGGCATCCACTTTACCACCGTCAAAATCCGAAGGCTCAGGAACGCTGGCGGTGATCGGCAAAACATCTTCGGGCGATGTTCCCCAAGTAACCACGGGCGCAATATCCTCGCCCTTGATTGTGACAACCTTGTCAAAATGGGCCCCGTCATCTGAAAATAAGGTTTTCCAATAGGCAAGCGCTGCTTCCCAAGCGGCCCCTTTTGGAGCATGCGCGCGGCCCTTGCAATATTCGAACGTCTTTTCATCCGGCGCAATAAGCCCAGCGCGTGCGCCGCCTTCAATTGCCATGTTGCAAACAGTCATGCGACCTTCCATCGACAACTCGCGGATTGCTTGCCCGCAATATTCGATTACATAGCCGGTACCGCCGGCCGTGCCGGTTTCACCAATGACAGAAAGTGTGATGTCTTTTGCGGTCACTCCGGCGCGAAGCTGACCAGTGATTTCCACTTTCATATTTTTTGATTTTTTCTGGATGAGCGTCTGCGTAGCCAGAACATGTTCCACTTCAGATGTGCCAATCCCATGGGCCAATGCGCCGAATGCGCCGTGGGTAGCCGTATGGCTATCACCACAAACAACGGTCATGCCTGGCAATGTCCATCCTTGTTCAGGGCCGACAATATGTACAATCCCCTGGCGGACATCAGAAACAGGATAGTAATGGATTCCGAAATCTTTCGCATTTTTATCCAGTGCTTCGACCTGAATACGGCTTTCTTCGTTATCAATGCCTTTGGCTCGATCCAATGTGGTCGGAACGTTGTGATCTGGCACCGCAATGGTTTTTTCCGGCGCGCGCACCGCACGGTTGGCCATGCGCAACCCTTCAAAAGCCTGAGGGCTTGTAACCTCATGAACCAAATGGCGATCAATATACAAAAGACAGGTTCCGTCTTCTGAGCTATGGGCGACATGCGCGTCCCAGATTTTATCATAGATTGTTTTCGGGGCGGTCATCTTAATCCTCTCCCGTGTTGTGGTCTGTTCAAGTGAAAATCTTTTAGACTTATACTCGGGCTATAAACGTTGTCATAGCACCGAAAAACCGCCATGGCAGCCGCGCCTGATCATCCATATCGAATATGCGAGTCATCATACAACATTATTATGCGCAAAAATTCGCGGCTTCAAGTTTTGCAGTAAAAAAGATCCCTATCGGCTGAATTAAATCTTCCCCTGGGTGCAAAGCAGCCCCTTTCCCAACCTATACTAATTTTCAACTTACTGCTCAGTATTTGAAAACTCTTGTCAGACTATCATTGAGATTTCAACAAACCGATGCTAACCTGTGGATAACCCCAGCGTCGGGGGTAGCGGCGCAAAACTTAAGGAGGGAAAGTCCTGACACTATCTGTCGATGCAGTTCCTGCTGCAGCCCGGCCTTCAATATTGCCTGAAGCGCCCCAAGGGGTAACAAGCGAAACGCTGTTAACCCAGATTGTTGAATCTCTGACTAATGACAAAGCTGAAGAGCTCGTGCAAATCGATCTGCGCGGTAAAACGGCTATTGGTGATTATATGGTCATTGCCTCCGGCAGATCATCTCGTCAGGTTATAGCAATTTGTGAAAAACTTGCCGACCGCTTGAAAGAAGCTCTGGGTCACCGTGTGCTACTTGAAGGCAAAACCACCGGTGATTGGATCGTGGTTGATGCAGGTGATGTTATAGTTCATGTGTTCCGACCCGAGGTGCGCGCATTTTACCAGCTGGAAAAAATGTGGATGCCGGTTGGGGTTGACCCAAAAAACGCCTGAAGAGGTTAAATATGCGGGTGTCTATTTACGCAGTTGTGCTGCGCGCTCGGCTTCATCACGATCTGCTTCAATCTGGCGGATTTCATCTTCGCTTAGGCTGTCATTGTCCAAAGAGCCCCTTAGATCAGCTTCGCTGCGGCCTCTACGTGTCGAATCGCTGTCATCCTCATCAAGCTTGCGGCGTGGCTGTTCGACAACAATATCGGGCGAAACGCCCAGCGCCTGAATTGATCGCCCAGAAGGGGTATAATACCGCGCAGTGGTCAAGCGCATGGCGGCATCATCGCGCAGCGGCATCACCGTTTGCACAGATCCCTTACCAAAGCTTTTGGTTCCCACGACGATGGCGCGGCGGTGATCTTGCAAAGCGCCTGCGACAATTTCTGAGGCAGAGGCAGAACCGCCATTTATCAACACCACAATCGGTTTGCCAAAGGCAAGATCATCCGGCGTGGCATTATAACGGTCACCATCCTGAGGATCGCGCCCACGGGTCGAGACGATTTCACCTTTTTCCAAAAAGGCATCAGAGACTTTAATTGCCTGAGACAGCAAACCACCCGGATTATTGCGCAAATCCAAAACAAAGCCGTTTACATTTTCGATACCGCCCGCTTCTTCGACATATTCTTCAATGCCGTCAGACAGGTTTGGATAGGTTTGATCATTAAAGGTCGTCACCCTTAACACCACTGTTTGACCTTCTGTGCGGACCCGCACAGCGGTAAGTTTTATGGTGTCGCGAATAATCGAAACATCGAAAGGCTCATCTTCGCCTTCGCGTACCACTGTAATGATAATTTCCGAACCTTTCGGCCCGCGCATCATTTCAACAGCTTCATCTAGCGTAAGGCCAAGAACACTTTGGCCGTCTACATGGGTGATAAAATCACCGGCCTCTATGCCAGCCGCATCTGCTGGTGTGTCATCTATTGGCGAGACCACTTTTACGAAACCGTCCTGTTGAGTCACCTCAATTCCCAACCCGCCAAACTCACCCCGGGTTTGAAAGCGCATTTCTTCTGCATCTTTTGGCGATAAATAGCTGGAATGGGGATCAAGCGACGTCAGCATACCATTGATCGCGGCTTCGATTAAATCAGCGTCATCAACCTCTTCGACATATTGCGCGCGAATACGCTCAAAAATATCTCCAAAAAGATCCAATTGCTCATAGACCGAGGCCTTATCTGCATTGCTTTGTGCTAGAACGGGCCCCGTGAACTGGATTGCAGCCCAAATCCCAAGACCACAGCCTAAACTAGCGGCAAGAACAAATTTTTTCATAACGGGTCTTCCTTTACCTGTTGGAACCAATCAAGCGGGTCCTGCGGCGTTTTGTTTTTTCTTATCTCTATATAGAGCGTTTCAGATCGATCGCTAGCCGTGTTCGACTTTGTTAGCGCGGTTGTGAACTCTGGGCTTGCGTTACCGCCTACAAGCCCGACAGGGCTACCGGCCGGAAGAACATCGCCAATATCACCATAAACCACCCCCATACCCGCAATTACAATCAAGATGTCGGCTTGTGGCTCAAGAATTGAAACCAATCCATAATCCAGCAACTCTCCGCGGTAGCGCACTGTTGCTGCGGTTGGGCTGGTGACGATGGCCCCCGGTGCTGTTGCAATAACCACCCCCGGTCGTTTTATACCGGCCGCGTCGGCTTCGTTAAAATGCCGCAGCACTCTGCCCAAAACGGGCAGGGGCAAATTCCCTTTGCGATTTGTTATATCAGGCAAAGAGCCATCAACTATCTGCGCTGCAATGATCTCTAGGCCCTTTAAAAAATCAGCTAGGCTTTGTGAGGCAGCCACCAGCAGGGCGGTTTTTGCCGGATCTTCAATAAACCTTTGCGGAAGCTCTGTTCTTTTTGCGATCGCTTGGGACAAAGCAGAGCGGGCTTGCTGCAAATCTAAAAGACCCGTGTTCAGAGCGTCTTGCGTTTTTTCCTGAAGTTGGTTCAAAGTCTTCAAGTCTTCAAGGTTTTGTTTCAGGGGCGCGATGCTGTGCTGCAAGGCTGGTAGAATATCGGCCACAATCATACCAGCTCTTGCTGTTTTTAATGCCCCGTCTGGATGGACTAGATATTGAAATTGGGGTGTTTTATTGATGCTGTATAGGATGCCAATCAGCCGGCTTGTTTCCAGCTCTTGTTGGTTTATCTTCGCGGAAACCTGCGCTTTTTTAATCGCTATTCGGCGCAGCCCTTGCCGCACGGATGCCGAGCCCAACTCAAAGGCACGAATTGTTTTGGTCAATGCGGCCACTCGGTTTTTGGCGCTATAGGCCGCCACCAATTCAATTGAGGCTTGATCAAGCTTTTTCGTCGCCTCTTGGGCTGATGATATCAAATCTGCTTGGGCATAGGCCGCGGTTGCGAAAATGACGCCAAAGAACTGCGCGCGCATTAGTGTCATTTTGATCCAAGTCATCGCGTTAACAGACTCTTTCCAGTCATTTCCTCAGGCGCGTCAAGTTGCATGAGGTCCAGTAGGGTCGGCGCAAGGTCCGCCAACCGCCCACCATCACGCAGGCCGACATCCGGTGATGCCCCAACAAGCGCGACCGGCACAGGGTTCAAAGTATGTGCCGTATGTGGCGCGCCGGTTTCAGGGTCTATCATCACTTCACAATTCCCATGGTCAGCGGTTAAAATCATCGTTCCACTGGTCTTTTCAAGCGCTTTCATGATCTCGGCCAAACCGGCATCAACAGCAGAGCAGGCCTTTTTAGCAGCCTCTAGATCACCAGTATGACCCACCATATCCGGATTTGCAAAGTTGGTGATGATTAAGTCATATCGGTTTTCAATTGCCGCAACAAAGCTTTTGGTCACAGCTGGCGCTGACATTTCCGGTTGCATATCATAGGTGGCTACGGCGGGTGACTTCGGCATAAACCGCTCTTCATTATTTTCTGGCGGCTCTTTTCCACCATTTAGAAAAAATGTCACATGCGGGTATTTTTCTGTTTCGGCCAAGCGAAGCTGACGTTTTCCATGCTGCGCCACCCATGCTCCTAATGTGTTCACAATCTCTTGTTTTGGAAAGCAGGTGCTCATAAATTCGTCATGCTGATTGGAATAATTGACCATGCCCAGCACAGAGGCCCATCTGGGGCGCTTGTCAGTTGGAAATGCGTCAAATCCCGGATCTGCAAGCGCGCTTAAGATCTCTCTGGCCCGATCTGCACGGAAGTTAAGGAAGAAAACACCATCCCCATTATTGGCCCCTTTGTAGTCGCCCAAAACCGTGGCTGGGATAAATTCATCACTCAAGCTTGAGCCATAAGCCTGCTCAACGGCGTCATGCGCGGTTGCTGCCTTGCACTGAGAGGTGCCGTGAATAATCGCATCGTGGGCGGTTTTCACCCGTTCCCACCGGTTATCGCGGTCCATCGCATAGTACCGCCCGATAAGGGTGCCAATTTTAACCCCATCCGGCAATTGTTCCTTCAGGCTTTGCAAATAACCCATTGCAGAACTGGGCGGAACATCCCGTCCATCGGTAAACAGATGCAGGACAGTTGGAATTTCAGCAGCGTTGAGTGCCTGAAGGGCTGCCGAAAGGTGGGAAATATGGCCATGGACCCCGCCATCAGAAACCACGCCCATTAAATGCGCTGTGCCGCCGGTTTCTTTCAGGGTGTTTATGAATGAAATCAGGGACGGGTTTTTTTCAAACGCGCCGGACTCAATTGCCAGATCAATCTGACCCAAGTCCATCGCAACCACGCGGCCCGCACCAATATTCATATGGCCAACTTCCGAATTTCCCATTTGCCCAGTTGGAAGACCCACATCCGGCCCATGCGTAATGAGCGTAGAATTTGGAAAATCACGCATAATTCTGTCGAATGTGGGGGTATGCGCCAGAGCGGGCGCATTGCCCCTTTTGGTATCACTTTGTCCCCAGCCATCAAGTATACAAAGAACGACAGGTTTGGGCGGCATTCGAAAATCCTTTTTGCTTGTTTAGGATTTATTTGGGATAAATCTTTGGTGCAAGGCCCATGAAGGCTTCACGTTTACATGTTGTTCTTATATCAAGACTACTCTCGGTGATATGGTGCGCCTGCAAGTATTGAAGCCGCTCGATAAAGTTGTTCACAAAGCATGGCTCTGACCAACATATGTGGCCAAACCATTTTTCCAAAAGAAATGCTTTGGTTGAATGACTTTTTCAGCCCCTCATCTAGACCGTCAGCACCGCCGATAACAAACCCCAAATTTGCAACCCCCTGATCGCGAAGAGTGGCAAGGAGGCCTGCAAATTCAACAGAACTTATCATTTTTGCGCGCTCGTCAAGGCCGCAGATGTTTGTACCGTTTGGAATTGCCTGTTGTAACAGCTTGGCTTCGGCAGGCTTGCCGATTTTTTTCTTGTCCTCGACCTCTTGAAT